>DCGW01000078.1:0-164 GCA_002315335.1 Firmicutes bacterium UBA1768
CAATCGCAGTTTCAAGAACAGACAAAGAAACAAATGTAAGAACAACGGCTTTTTTGAATGCCGAGGCGTGGGCTAAAAAAGAGGATGCTGAGAAGCTTAACACTCTTACCAAAGGGAACCTTGTCACTGTGGAAGGTTACTTCAAACCGGAGGAGTGGACCGAC
>DCGW01000078.1:232-8225 GCA_002315335.1 Firmicutes bacterium UBA1768
CAACATCTGAAAAGAAATAATGTTTAACCAGGAAGTTCCCTTTATGGGAGCTTCCACAATTTTTAAGAATATGGCACACATGTATATATCAGAGCAAAAAATCAGTCTAAAGGATTTCGTTATCACTTATTTTGAATTGGAATCACTTGAAGATTGGAATGGAAATACGTTTTGGATGGGTGAATTCAAATCGGAAAAACCTCAATTTACTCACCAAGATTGTTTCATCATCTATGATCAAGACGGTGACTGCATTCGATTCCAGCACGATTATCCTGATAACATCTTAGATGAACTCATCAATTTGGTAAAAGAAAAAATCAGATTATTACTACGCAAATAATATAATCCGTTCAAAAGTAGTTTTGAGACCGTCTCATAGTGATATGTGACGGTTTTTCTTTACCTGCTACCTATATTTCTACTATATCAAAAAACATTCGTATATTTGTCAAAAACCAAAGATGAAGAGCACGAAACCAAACAAATCCTCAAAACTTGTTGCAAAGGCACAAGTCAAAATGATACGCAACAAGCGTATGGTTGTGAATCTTAATGATAAGGAGTTTCAAACTCTTGTCCAATATTGCGATGACCATAACCTCCTATTGTCAGACTTTATAAGAAAAGTCGTATTCAAAGAGATCCTTACAAAGCAATATGAGGAATCCCCAACGCTTTTTGACTGAGCCATTTTTATTTTTTTCCGTATCCTTCATTTTTTTTCGCTTTCTTGTTGGTGTGTAGTCATATCTTATTCTCTGCTCCCAGAAACTCCCTGCACATCTTTTTCTCGTTTTCATGGATCTCAATTAGGACCTTGCAAGCCACAGCTTCGGTTGCAAGCCACCTTTGCCACTCTCCCCTCCCTATTTTCCTTCCGCATCGGTTGCCATGAAGTGCCATGAACAGGCATCCACATTCCCCATATTGCCCCGTCATACAGCCTTGTTCCCGTATCTCCTTCCGTTCTGCCCGCCTTTTTTCCGCACACTTGTGTGAACTCCTTTGTCACCCTTGACCACTACACCATTTTCATCGTTTGTCTCTTCCCCATTTCGATATTTTTGTGGCGAAGTCATACACTATCATTTTTCCTGATGCAAAGGTAGTTTGCCGCTGACTGGTGCACTACGTCTGCAAATAGGCTCTTGACATAAATCTTCCTTTTTCTGTCGCTTCGCTAAGAAAACGAGTATTTCTGCCATTCTCTTTGCTGCCAGATCATCTGCATACCTTTTGTGGCATCGTAAAAATTGATTGTTTAACTTCTCAAAATATTAAAAAAATGGAGAATTCATTTAAGATTACAGGTTTCGTAGGTTTCAACAAGGTTGAAGAGTTCACAACATCAAGTGTATGCAGATTCTCAATCGCAGTACACAGAACAGACAAGGTTTCAAACGTAAGAACATCGGCTTTCTTGTATGCCGAGGCGTGGGCTAAGAAAGAGGATGCCGAGAAGTTCAGCACTCTTACAAAAGGCAACCTGGTTGATGTGGAAGGTTTCTTCAAACCGGAGGAGTGGACCGACAAGGATGGCAAGAAGAACAACCGAATCGTTTTGGTGGCTACAAAGTATTCCCTAACTGAGACAGCAACATCTGAAAAGAAATAATGTTTAACCAGGAAGTTCCCTTTATGGGAGCTTCCACAATTTTTAAGAATATGACTACTGATCAAATAAAATGTCTTGAAGCGGCAAAAAAAATGGTAGATTACAGAACCATTCAAGCAAAAGCAGCTATGTGTAAAATGCTGCATATTCGCCAAATGTACGCTGATTTGAGAAAAGCAGGTTTTGAGAAAGGTGCAAAAGCATTCAGAGACCATGTGTTTTGGATGCTCATGGCAAAGCCAGATATGACGGAAAGAGATGTACTTACAGACATCGCAAAACACCTTAACATAAACATAGAAGGACTTTAAACATAAGTCAGCATTGGTTATGCCCAAATTGCCGAAAGGCAGTTTGGGCATTTCCCTTGTTATCACACCAAACGGACTTCCCTTCCTTGAATCTCCATATCCATATATTCCTCAAAAAATCGTATCTTTGCACTGACTAAACAATAACATTCATAATAGAATACTATTGGTCAGTGCTTGATCGAAGTATTCGGGACTTAACAATTCGATCACGAAGGGAATCGCTGGTCGAACTGTAATTAAAATTTTTCAAGTCGTTTCACAGTGATGTGCGACGGCTTTTATTCATAGACCACAATCATTTTATCACTTTATTATATCCCCTATGAGGACAACCTGAACATCATTTTGAATTTTCTTTTGTAGCTCAATAAATACTTTCAAGCCACCAACTCTATTGTCAGCCAACCTTTACCACTCTCCCCTCCCTATCTTTCTTCCACAGAGGTTTCCTTTTATGTGTTGGCAAGGCATCCCCAACATTCATTTCCTCTCGTCATTCAGCCTTTGTTCCTCTCTTCTTTTTGTTCCTCACCGCTTATATCCGCACACTTGACAAATCATTTTAATTCCTCTATCCTCCACACCATTTATCTCCTTTCTTTCCCATTTGATATTTTTAGCGAAGTCATACACTATCATTTTTCCTGATGCAAAGGTAGTTTGCCGCTGACTGGTGCACTGCGTCTGCAAATAGGCTCTTGACATAAATCTTCCTTTTTCTGTCGCTTCGCTAAGAAAACGAGTATTTCTGCCATTCTCTTTGCTGCCAGATCATCTGCATACCTTTTGTGGCATCGTAAAAATTGATTGTTTAACTTCTAAAATATTTAGAAAATGGAAAATTCATTTAAGATTTCAGGTTTCGTAGGTTTCAACGAGGTAAAAGTGTTTGCTTCATCAAGTGTCTGCAGATTCTCAATCGCAGTTTCAAGAACAGACAAGGAGTCAAACGTAAGAACATCGGCTTTCTTGAATGCCGAGACATGGGCAAAGAACGAGGATGCCGAGAAGTTCAACACACTTGCCAAAGGCAACCTTGTCACTGTGGAAGGCTACTTTAAGCCGGAGGAGTGGACTGACAAGGATGGCAAGAAGAACAACAGAGTTGTTTTGGTGGCTACAAAGTTCACATTGAATGAGCTTAACACAACAGAAAAGAAATAATGTTTAACCAGGTAGTCCCGAAAGGGGCTACCACAATCTAAGGAATATGATAAAAAATGATTTCAAGTCTTATGACGAAAAAGGACGTTTCAACAAAGAGTCTCACAACAAGATGTTACTTACAGACTTGTATAATGATTGTGAGAAAATCTGCCAAATTCACGACCATATCGTTAATCAAAAAATGATGTCTCTTCCTAGTTCTTCCGCTGATCTTCATGGAACTGCACTAATTCAAGCCTTCTACAAATTCATTCCAATTTTGGCAGAGATTCAGAAGAAGATAGAAGATGAGCTTGATATTAAAAATATCGACTGATTATCATTCAAAGAAAAAATGGGGATTAAACCCCATTTTTCTTTTTTTTATCCTACCAAGTATTTAGGGAGGGAAAGTATCTAACGATACGACTTTATTCAAGTGTCCGTATCTCCGTATTTCAATATTATTCCTTCTGTACGTTTGACATATCCTCTTCCTGGCATTTTCAGCGTCACTTTTTGTAATACTTTGGTTTGTCGCTTCTTCAAGAGGTGATGTCTATAATCCATACTTTATCACTGACGCACATAAAAACATTGTTTCTCACTTGTCATTCCTGATTTTTATGTCACCATTGTTCCCACTTGTTTTAGGATAACATGATCCGAATCCCACACCTTACCGCTACAAAGGTCAGACAAGCAGCCCACATCATCAAGATCAAGCTTTGTGACACCAAAAATCTCCACCTTACAGGTAGTATTGTTTGTTGTCAAACTTGCTGACAATGGTCTTATCGCTTGTCTAAAGACCGTATCGTTAAGGTTCGAGAAAATCTCGGACAAGTTACTAATCCTAAAAAACAAAAAAAATGGGAACAACAGGTATTTACAAAGACAGAATGACAGATGCGATTAAAACAGCATATGACTTTATGTGCGAGCATCAGCGACCTATTGTCAATAGAACTTTCTTCGATTACATTGACACTCTTGAAGAACTTGGAAAGACACTCCAAAAGACACCAAAGATCTATGCACAAGATGGCAAAGGATATGACGCTATCGTTTATGCCCACTACTTTTTCGGAGACACAGACGTTTTTGTCACAGAAAGAGACGGTGATGAGCTTTTTGCCTACACTATACTTAACGGAGACTATGAGATGAGCGAATTGGGTTACCAGTCTCTTTCCGAAATCAAGAATATAGCATTCTTCCAACTTGATTTCTTTTGGGAAGAGAAGACATTAAGAGAAGCCTTGAAGGAAGTTTCAGACTACTTCGAAAACATCTAAAAAAAAAACAAGGACTGTTAATTCAGTCTTTGCTCTTTTTTTTTATCTGGAAACCTATATCTTTGTATAAAATCAAATAAGCCAACTATGAAAGAAATAGTAGAAAAGATCCAGGCTGCTTACGAAGCATTCCAAAAAGATGCCGCAGCACAAGTAGAAAGTGGTAACAAAGCCGCAGGCACAAGAGCCCGCAAAGCGAGTCTTGAAATTGAGAAATTGCTCAAAGAATTTCGCAAGACTTCTTTGGAGGATTCCAAAAAATAATATCCTCTTTCACTTATACCAAAAAGCCAAGGCTAAATGCCCTGGCTTTCTTTATTTCTTCTCATTGAATTCAAACTCGATCTTATTTCCTTCAAGCTTCACTTTAGCCGGGAACAATTTACCCGTCTTAGAACTCTTAAATCCATCAAGATTATCTATATGTCCATCCTTGAGAAGTTTGGCGAACTCTTTTACTGTTATCTTTCGCTCAGCTTTCACATTCCACACAGAGAAAGGACAAGAACCAGGATCCTTATAATCATGATGCTCGCATTCATACGTGTTTTCTGTTTCAAAGATCTCGCCTCCACACTTAGGACATTTCAATCCTGTAGCCACTCGTTTTCGTTCTTCAAACAAGTAGTCGAGCCTCATTTCCTCCTTGTTATATTTTAGTTTCGCCTTGAATTTCTTCCCCTCCTTACTTGTAAACTCATAAGACTTACCGGTCGGATCCAATGACAAGATCTCCTTCAGCATTTGCAAGGTGATTGTTACCTTACCCTTCTCTTTGCTCAGTCCAAACTTACACGCACCTTCCTCTTTTCCATAGCCACTGCAATAATACGACTTATCGCTTTCCTTCAAAGGTTTGCCACAGATAGGACACGATAACCCCATATCCTTCTTTTCAGGAAGCACGAAAGAAAGTTTGTAGTTTTCATCGAATTTCAAGGCGGCGTCAAATGGTGTACCGTCCTTTTTCTTGAATCCCTTAATGACATCTGTCGCTTTACCAGACAACAGCATCTTCACCATTTTGTCCGTCAGTTTCTTACCTCTTACCTCAGTAAAGAGTTTGAACTGGCAGCTGCTCTCATCATCCTTTTTCCAACCGCTACAGAAAACAACATTGTTAGAAGTTCTCAAAGGCTTGCCACAAATAGGACAATTACCCAATGATTCGGCAGAAGATGCGATAGATCCGCTTTTGACAGCGAGCATTTCAGATGTCAATGATTCGGTATATGAGACAATCTCCGCATCAAAATCCTTTTTTGTGAATTTTCCATCAGCCATAAGATTGAGTTTCTTCTCCCACTCCCCTGTCATTGACACATTGCAGATGGACTGATCCTTCAACAACTCATACAGCTGAAGACCGCTTTCAGTCGGCATCAGCGAGTTCTTCTCAGATATTATGTACTTGCGTGCGAACAGTTTCTCAATGACCGCAGCCCTTGTCGCAGGAGTACCGATACCGCAATCTTTGATTGCTTTGCTAAGCTCCGCATCGTCCTCAATAAGTTTGCCCGCACTTTCCATCATCTTCAGGAGTGTTGCCTCAGTAAGCAGCGGAGGACGCTTTGTCTCCTTCTGCAGAACGTCCTTCTTCAGAACATCACAAGATGCACCAACCTCCATATCCGGAAGTTTTTGTTCCTCATCCTCGTCATCCTCCTTGTCGGATGCTTCCTTCAGGCGTCTCCATCCAAGTTCTTTTATTGTTGATCCTGAGACAGACAATCCAATAGAGTCAACATCTTCAAACTGATATGTCACTTTATCTTTGACACAAACGGGCAATAACGCCATCACCAGCTGAGTCGCAATCATTCGGTATATCTTCCTGCTATCCTCTGCCGAGAATGATTTTCCCGACGGAAAATCACTGACATTATCGGAAACATTCTCAAATGTCGGGATGATAGCATGATGATCCGTCAGTTTTGACGAGTCAAAACATGCCTTGTTCATATTTGAAGACGATATTCCTTTACAGCACTCTCCGAAATTAGGATTATAATCAAGCCCTGACAATTTGCCGACAGACGCAGACACCACATCAATCATATCCTCACCAAGATATCGGCTGCCTGTTCTGGGATAAGTAACCTTCTTCCCCTCATATAGAGCCTGTACTATATCAAGAGTTTTCTGAGCCTTGAACTTGTGTTTTCTATTCGCTTCCGCCTGAATAGAGGTAATGTCAAAAGGAAGCGGTGCCTTTTCCTTCACCTCCTGTTTCTTTTTATCCTTGATAACAAGAGTTTGAGGAATCTTACCGACGAATGTCTGTGCTTCCTCCTTTGTCTTGTATTGCTGCGAATACAAACCTACAAACTCCGCCTTATCAGCATTTTTAAGATTCACACGCACCATAAAGTAAGGCACAGGTACAAAGTTTTTGTTTTCCAGGAATCTCTTGCATATCATTCCAAGAGTTGGAGTCTGAACACGACCTACGGAATAGACCTGCTGATTGTTGACCGCAAGTGACAACGCACGGGTGGCATTGTCACCCACAAGCCAATCGGCTTCGCCTCTTGCCTTTGCACTGTCATATAGATTATCGTAATCCCTGCCATCCTTCAAATCGGCAAATCCCTCTTTGATAGCCTTGTCGGTCAAAGAGGAAACCCACAAACGCTTTACAGGTTTGCGACAGTCAAAACTATCATATATGTAACGAAATATAGCCTCTCCCTCACGTCCGGCATCCGTCGCACAAATCACACACTCTGTATCAGAAGAACAGAAGATCTTCTTTATCGTGTTATATTGCTTTTTCGCTCCGGGATCATCTATTTTAGGAACATAGACAAACTCTTTCGGAAGAATCGGCAGGTCTGCCTTCTTCCATTCCTTATGCCCAAGATAATAATCCGGTTCAGCAAGACCGACCAGGTGACCGAATGCCCAAGTCACTATATAGCCATTCCCCTCCATATATCCGTCTTTGGAAGCTTTCGCCCCCAAGACTGCCGCTATCGCTTTACCGACAGAAGGCTTTTCCGCTAGAACTACTTTCATTGTTTTTTTATTTAGATCTTAATGTTTCTTTTAGCCAAAATACTTTAGTTACGGGCAAAAAAATACCACAACATGTGTGGTATTTTACTATATTATTATTTGATATTTTATTTGGTCGCTACCTTACCAATTCACCTTCACTCCCAAAGAGAAATCAGGTTTCACGTAATTCATACCTTTGCCATACACAAGGAATTCCCTTGCCTTGACAACAAAGGATAGGAAATGCCAGGGATAGAACTCGAATCCCGCACCACCGTTTGCTCCACCGACGATATGCTTCTCCTGCCAATCCATTATCTTGCAGTCCCACTGGTCATAACCTATGTTACCCGCAATACTCAAGTTCAGATACATCCACGGACGAGGATTCCATACCGCTATCTCTAAACCTACACCAGCCAGGAACTGATTCGTGAAGTTGCTAAACTCAAATTCCGCTTTCTCCCTGTCAAGCTCAATAAGAAGACCAAGTTTCTCACTTGTGTAAAGGTTATAGAACATACCTATGTTATAGTCGTTCTTTGTTCCGATACCGCCACGAAAGCCCAAACCCATTTTTCCTTTCGTATGTATAAGCTGGGCGTTACAACATCCAA
>DCGW01000026.1 GCA_002315335.1 Firmicutes bacterium UBA1768
TTTTCATAAACTCAACCTCAAATGGCAGGTGGAAGACCTCTTGCCGAAATCTTCCACCGAAATAACTAATTACATAATTACTATGTATACATACCAGGCGATAACCGGAGCAGTTAATAACAGCGAGTCGATTCTGTCCATAACGCCGCCGTGTCCCGGAATTAAATTGCCGTAGTCCTTTACGTCCACTTTTCTCTTGAAGATGGAAGCTAAGAGGTCTCCGATCTGACCTGCAATACTGCCTATTACACCCATAATCAGGCAATGAACCCAAAGTCCGTCTGTGAAGAAGAAACCAAAAAGGAATGAAGCTAATGCACAGAACAGCACTCCGCCGATAGCTCCGATATAGGTTTTCTTCGGGCTGATTTTCGGACAGAGCTTTCCGTCGCCGAAGAGCGTGAACCTGCGAAGCAGCATTCCCGTGAAATAAGCAGCTATATCAGTTACTATAGCACATATGATAACCATCCATACGAAGATTGAATATTCTCCGAAATCGGCCATCCATGCCAAGTGGAACAGAGAAAAACCTATGTATACTGTTCCGAAAAAGGTAAGTGTTGCATCTTCAACAAGCCTGTTATCAACGTTGAACAGATAAAGCACGCAAGCCGCCAAAAGTATCATAAACCATAGTGAATAATATATCGGGTCTAAATGAACAATATTAAACACATAAAGAAGTATTACCGATGAGACCGCTATTGGCATACTTGCAATAACATGGTCGTCTTTATGAACTCCAAAAAATTCATGCAATGCAAAGATGGTAATGACAAACGCGAAGATTTTCAGTACCCATCCTCCGAAAAACACTACTATCAGCAGTGGAGCCATGCACAGGCCCGAGATAATTCTCTTTTTCATATTTATCTACCTCCAAAGTTTCTTTTTCTTGTCTTATATTCGTTAATGGCAGCTTTGAGGGAGTCCTCAGTGAAGTCAGGCCAGAGCTCATCTGTGAAATAAAATTCGCTGTAGGCTGACTGCCAAAGCAGGAAGTTAGAAAGTCTTAACTCACCACTAGTTCTTATTATAAGCTCAGGGTCAGGAATATCCCCTGTATAAAGCCTTGAAGAAATGAGCTCTTCACTCAGGTCGGAAGCATCAAGCTTACCCTCTTTAACATCCTCAGCAATAGACTTGGCAGCCCTAAGAATATCGTCTCTTCCTCCGTAGTTTAAGGCAATATTGAAGCTCAGACCCTTGTTGTCTTTAGTGAGCTCAATTGCATTTTCCACAGCCTCCCTTGCAGGTGCAGGGATAATAGAATAATCTCCTAATATTCTGAGCCTTACGCCCCGTCTGTGAAGTTCTTTAATTTCTCTATCAAGGTATATTACCAATATTTTGAAAATACCGCTCACCTCTTCCTCGGAACGTTTCCAGTTCTCTGTAGAAAAAGCATAGACAGTAAGATTTTCTATGTTATTATCTCCGCAGTAGCGTACGATTTTTTTTAATGATTCCATGCCGGCCTTATGACCGGAAAGCCTTGGAAGACCCTGCTTTTTAGCCCATCTTCCGTTGCCGTCCATGATGATTGCAATGTGTGAAGGGTTTGAATTTTCCGACATAATATCTCCTTAATCATCAAATACGCACAAATAACAGCCCCATAACCCTCATTACGGAGCTGTTATATAATTATCAATATTTGCAGAGAGTTAGCAGAACTTCATCGTTAACAATAAGGGTTCTTGCAACTCTAAGCTCCTCCCCTCCGGTGTCGTCTCTTGGGGAGGTTGTAACAGAGGTTTCATACCTTACACCGGCAGCTTCCAATATTCGTCTTGCATCTTCAAGCAAATAGCCGGTCAAATCTGGTATGTTCAATATTAAACCTCCATGATTTCCTTTTCTTTGTCTGCAACGATGCCTTCAACCTTTTTGATATAGTCATCAACGATTTTCTGCGCTTCGTCTAAAGCTGCTTTAAGATCGTCTTCTGTCATTTCGCTGGCTTTCTGCATCTTCTTTAATTCATCGTTAATATCTCTTCTGAGATTTCTGATGGCAACCTTAGCATCTTCGCCAATTTTCTTTACTGACTTTGTAAGCTCCTTTCTTCTTTCCTCTGTAACCTGAGGAATTGCAAGTCTTACAACCTTACCATCATT
Source organism: Firmicutes bacterium UBA1768 (assembly GCA_002315335.1). Lineage (GTDB taxonomy): Bacteria > Bacillota > Clostridia > Peptostreptococcales > Anaerovoracaceae > UBA1768. The sequence goes on from DCGW01000026.1 coordinate 2,124, forward strand.
AGATGGGTTAATACCAATATTAGCTACGTTAATTGCTTTTTCGATGTCACCAATGCTCTTTGGGTCAAAAGGTGAAATGAGTAAAAGTCTTGGCTCAGGAACAGAAATATTCGCAATATTCTTAAGCGGTGTAGGTGAACCATAATATTCTACCATTACCTTGTCAAGAATTGCAGGATTAGCTCTGCCGGCTCTTAAAGTATTGAGGTCTTCTTTTAAGAAGCCAATAGTTTTTTCGATTTTAGCAATCATAGCATCATGCTGTTCATATCTTGTGCTCATTTTAATTCTCCTTATTCAATAATTGTACCGATTTTTTCTCCGCAAACAGCTCTTAGTACGCTGTTTTTTTCATCAAGTCCGAAAACATGAATTGGAATGTGATTGTCCATACAAAGTGAAGCGGCAGTTGAATCCATTACTCCAAGCTCCTTTTCGAGGACTTCCTTATGAGTAAGCCTTTCAAACCTTTTCGCATTTGGATTTATTTCAGGGTCACTGTCATAAACCGCATCAACCTTTTTTGCCAAAAGAATGATTTCAGCTTCTATTTCTGCTGCTCTTAATGCTGCGGTTGTATCTGTGGAGAAGAAAGGATTTCCTGTTCC
>DCGW01000079.1:0-21591 GCA_002315335.1 Firmicutes bacterium UBA1768
GAGGACCTCAGGAGTGTTTTTGCGGACAGGTTTGTGCTGTCACTAATCAATAATAAAGTAATAAAAGAAAATGACTTTACTGTTCAAGAATCAGGTGCTGTATTATTGAATGATAAGGGAAAGCGGGTGTTCTTGTCAAAATGGCAAGAGAAAAAAAGAACTGAGATTGTACATCCATTCTTAAAAGAGAAAATACCTTGGGGTATGGTTCCATATGCACAAGCGATGCTATTAGCACGGTATTTGAGAGGAGATATTGATCAATATCCCCCATTATTCTGGAGGTAGAATATGATATTTTTGATTGGCTATGATGTTAGTACGACTACCGGAGAAGGAAGAAGAAGGCTAACAAAAGTCTCTAAAATTTGCTGTAATTATGGACAGAGAGTTCAAAATTCTCTGTTTGAGTGCAGTCTTTCAGGTTCTGAATATGTAAAAGTAAAAACAGAACTGCTTAAGAATATAGATTTTGGTATGGATAGTTTGAGAATTTATAATCTTGGCGATAAGGGGTATGGGAAAATTGAACATTTCGGTGTGAAGGAAACATATAATCCGGAAGGAGATTTGATCCTATAGGCGAAGAACAAGCTGTTTGGAAACTATGAGGGGGTTCGCCGCTGGTATTAGAGATTAATGTATAGTTTTGAAAAAGAAATCCATTATTAACAATATATTTATTTAATAGTGGTCGCAAAATATAGAATGAATATACTTAATATTCTGCATTTTGCGGTCGCTCCTCGTATGGGGAGCGTGGATTGAAATCATTTAGCGTCTCTAAGTCTTTTACTATGTATCGTCGCTCCTCGTATGGGGAGCGTGGATTGAAATGTGATAGTACAGTTGTAGCCAACAAAATGGCGAGGTCGCTCCTCGTATGGGGAGCGTGGATTGAAATCCGGCAATAGCCATGAGGGACACGCATATAAGTGTCGCTCCTCGTATGGGGAGCGTGGATTGAAATAAAGCTATCAGAGTTGCATACAATGACGGCAACAGTCGCTCCTCGTATGGGGAGCGTGGATTGAAATTGTGCAATCACCTGCAATGACAGGGATGCCAAGCGTCGCTCCTCGTATGGGGAGCGTGGATTGAAAACTGACAAAACGGGGCAAAATCTGAACATTTCAAGTTAAAAAACGGGGCAAAAATTAAAATAATTATTGAAAAAACGGGGCGAATGCTTTATTCTATAGTGGGAGGAATGATTTCATGTATAGAAAAGACTCTGTTAATGTCCGTGAATGGCTTAAAAAATCAAAAAATGCCCTTTTGGTAACAGGCGCAAGACAGATAGGAAAAACCTGGCTCATCAGAGATGAGATAGAAAAAAGTGGATATGCCAAGTATGAAATTAATTTCATAGATCAGCCGGATATGATTACGTATTTAAATACGAAAATGAGTGCAGAAGAGTTTTTAATCAAATTAAAAATGCTTATGCCGGAAGATTGTAAGCCGCATAAAACTGTAGTTTTTTTTGATGAGATTCAAAAATGTCCTGAAATAGTAACTAAAATAAAGTTTCTTGTTGATGAGGGGAGTTTTAGATATGTAATGAGTGGTTCATTGCTGGGCGTCGAACTGAAAGGCATTACTTCAGTTCCGGTTGGCTACCTAACTGTACTTAGAATGTATCCCATGGACTTTGAAGAATTTATGGTGGCGAATAATGTATCAAAAGTGACACTGGACATGCTAAATGAGAAATTTAAAACGTGCAGCCCGGTGGATGATTTTGTTCACCAGAAATTATTGGCGATGTTTTTTATTTATCTCATTGTCGGCGGAATGCCGGATGCTGTAAAAACCTATGTTGAAACCAAAGATATAAGAGAAGTAGATAAAATCCAACGGGACATAATTGAACTATACAAAGAAGACTTTTCTCAATATGAGTTTGAGGATAAGAAACTGAAAATAAAATCGATTTATGAAATAATCCCGGCCGAATTAAATAAGCAGAACAAAAAATTTGTTTTTACTATGCTAAACAAAGAGCTTAAGTTTGACAGATATGAAAACAGCTTTTTATGGTTGAAGGAAGCCGGTGTAGCACTGCCGGTATATAATGTTGAGGCACCGGTGGTTCCGCTTTTGGCAAGCAAAAGCAGCAATGTGTTTAGACTTTTCTCTAGTGATATCGGATTACTCACAAGTGCATATCCTGCTGAAACAAGAATTGAATTAATAAATAAAAACGGGGCAGTAAACAACGGAGCTCATTTTGAAAATGCAGTTGCACAGCAACTGACTGCTAATGGATTTGAACCATATTTTTGTAAAAAGAATAGAATAGGAGAGATAGATTTTGTTATAGAAATGGGTGGTAAGGTTGTGCCGATTGAAGTAAAATCTGGTAAAGCACATAAATCACACAAGGCTTTAGACGGATTTATGAGTGTGCCTGATTACAACCTTGAGAAAGCTTATGTTTTTTCTGTGGAAAATGTTGAAAAAGAAGGATCCGTGATATATCTTCCAATCTACATGTGTTATCTTTTAAAGGAAAAGAGAATAGACCACATGATAGTTGACCTGGATATTTCCGGTCTGTAAAAACCACTCATACATATGCATAGTACAAAAGGACCGCTCTTTTCAGAACGGTCCTCTTTTCGTTGTTGGTACGGGTATTTTATTTTACATGTATTGAATCAATAATTGCGGTTAAGTATGCAGGGATAGGCTCGGTAAGCGTAGTCCATGTATTTATGAGATACCACTTGCCGTTTCTTTCAATGTAACTGAAGGTTTCATACTTAGACCCGGTGCTGTTATCTGTTGTAACACCGTAAGAATACACGTTATAACCATCACCCTCGATAAAGTCAGTATGAACAACCTCGAAGCCCAAAGCGTTAAAGTATGCAGTCGTGGTTTCTTCTGTCCAGTTTTCCGCCCAGCTGTTATACTGCTCTTCTGCCATATTCCATTCCTTCAAGAAGCTGAAATACTTCTTTTCCATATCATAGCCTTCAAATGAATTTAATGCCCAAATATTAGGGAAATAGTAGCTTTCGTCATATTCACCGCCAAAGCTTGCATTAAAGACTTCATCAGGAAGAAGTTCATCATAGCCTGTAGCCGCATTGAAGTAGAGGTCCGAGTCACCAATCTGAGCCTCTTCAGTAGCAGCATAGAAAACTACTGTTTTTACAGTGTCACCCAAGTCATAAGCAAGAGATGCTCCGTAATAAAGGTCACCTTCAGCTGTTTCGGCAGACTGTATGTAGTATCCTATTTTCTCGTTTATCATCTGATAATAACCGTCGCCCCACCTCTCTGAATCGCCGGCAACTACTTCTTCAAATGACTTGTCGCCCTTTGTGTGATTTGCAACTGCAATATATGGAGTATCGCAGCCTTCACAGTAATACATGAGATCGTTATCGCCGTCTACAACCTCAAACCATTCCGGCATTTCGATTTCAGAATACTCGCTGCCTACGGCCTTGCCTTCAAAGGCAATCGGGTCAAAATCTCCGCCAATCTCTATAGATGTGATAGTATCAACGTTGTCGGCATCGCTTTCGTTATCAGTTTCCCCGCAAGCCGTCATGCATAACGCCAAAGCAAGGACCAGTAATACTGAGAATGCCTTTAAAAGAGTATTGTTTTTCATTTAATTCTCCTTTGAGTTTTAAGTTGGAAATAACTATTGAAGATAAGTATATATTACAATAATATTTCATGCAATTCAATACTGCATGAAAAAGTGCTTGGGATTTACCCATCATTACGTATTTACAGGAAATTTTGGCAACCTTAATATTTATTAATATAGCTCATCACGGTTTCAGCTGATATCTGGTCTGCAGCCCCTTGTTCGTCAGATCAGAATACCATATTACGCAGCCGGCAATTAAGAACCCGAGGAAAACCCCGCCTGCCACATCGGTGGGGAAGTGTACAAACAGATAAAGCCTCGAGAAAGCAATCAGCGCTGCTAATGGTATCGCAACTATTCCGAGTCTTTTGTCGGCAAAAAACATAATGGTTGCCGCTATGGTGCACGAAAGCGCATGACCCGAAGGAAAAGAATAGTCTCGTGGTATAATCAGATAGTCTATACCCGTTTCTATCCAGCATGGGCGAGGTCGGAGGACTATATTTTTTACCAGCATATTGCCGATAATTATTCCGAGCGCCATGCCGATTATCACACAAGCAGCCGCTTTTCTGTATTTTTTAGTAAGAAAAAACATCTGACCGCACATCAGAATCCAGATAAGTCCCTTATTGCCGAGCCTCGAAATACCAAGAAAAAAGCGGTCTAAGCTACTATTCCTGATATTGTCCTGTATCAGATACAGTATATTCCAATCAAAATTTCCATCCATAATAAATCTCTTTTCCGCTAAATACTTATTATCCGTTTCCCGATAGAGTTTTTTAATAATAGTGAAATTATAATATAAACAGCCTGGAGACACAATACAAGATAATCAATAGATTTTTATTTTGACTTGGATCGACGTAACGGGAAATTGCACAGATTTTTGTTGTTTTCGGCAAAAATCTGTGCAAGCCTCTTGGAATTCTCAAGATTTAAGGAATAGTTGCATGTATTAGCTTCCATATTTTACCAATTATGGAAGCTCGGAGCTGGTTTTTCGCTTAAAAAAAGCCTGATTATTAAGATCAAAGTCTGAATAACTGTTTTTTTGCACAGATTTTTGCGATTTTAGATAAAAATCTGTGCAATTTTAGAAAACACCCGTTTTAAGAGTTACATAGTCATGCGAAGAGTGATATAATTAATAATAAGTATTAATAAGAATTAAATTTCAACTCTTTGGGGAGGGAGCGGGATGAGCAAGAGAGAACTGATAGACATATTAAATAAGGAGAAGATGCTTTCTCATGAGCAGTGGTGTGAGCTCCTCACTGATTTTTCGGAAGAGGACAGACTGTTTGCGGGAGAGCTGGCTCTAAAGATAACCGAAGCAAATTTTGGTAAAAATGTGTTTTTTCGAGGAATAATAGAATTTTCCAATATTTGTAAAAATGACTGCTATTATTGCGGAATAAGGCGGTCAAATAAAGAGGCACAACGTTATCGGCTTTCGGAAGAAGAAATACTGCTATGCTGCAGAGAGGGCTACCGCCTCGGTTATCGCACATTTGTACTTCAAAGCGGAGAGGACAACTATTGGACTGATGATAGAATAACAACACTAATCGGGTGCATAAAAGCGGAATATCCGGACTGTGCCATTACTCTTTCCATCGGGGAGCGGAGTCGGGAAAGCTATGAAGCTATGTTCAATGCTGGAGCCGACAGGTATCTATTGAGGCATGAAACCGCGGATAAGGACCACTATGCAAGGCTGCATCCTGAGGCTATGTCCTTTGAAAACAGAATGCTCTGCCTGAATGATCTAAAAGAAATCGGTTTTCAAACAGGATGTGGAATAATGGTCGGAACGCCGTATCAAACCATAGAAACCCTCGCAAAGGATATGGAATTTATGGGCGAATTCAAACCGGAAATGGTAGGAATAGGGCCGTTTATTCCTCACAAAGACACTCCTTTTGCAAATTGCGAGACGGGCGACAGAGAATTGACACTGTTTCTCCTTAGCCTGACTCGAATAATGCTGCCAGAGGTTCTGCTGCCGTCTACAACAGCGCTAGGGACTGTGGCGTCGGACGGGAGAATTCAGGGTGTGCTGGCGGGCTGCAACGTAGTAATGCCAAATCTCTCTCCGCAAAATGTTAGAAAGAGCTATATGCTATATGATAATAAGGCGGGCAGTGAGCTGAGCGCGCAGGAAAGTCTGAGACTGCTGCAAAAGCAGATGGAGTCAATAGGTAAAACAATAGTAATCGGTCGAGGAGACCATATCAGATATAAAGGAAAGTGTGAAGAAAATGATTAAGCTTGCAATATACGGAAAAGGCGGAATAGGAAAATCAACAACAGTTTCAAATCTTGCCGCGGCACTTGCGGAAAAGGGTCTTAAGGTCATGCAGATTGGCTGCGACCCCAAGGCTGATTCAACAGGAAGCCTTCACCACTTAGACAGGGTTGACACGGTGTTGGAGCTGGTAAAAGAAAGAAAAAATGACTTTGAGCTGGAGGATATGGTTCATGAAGGCTATAAGGGAGTGCTATGCGTGGAAGCGGGCGGCCCGACTCCGGGAATGGGCTGCGCGGGTCGCGGGATAATTGCCGCACTTGAAAAGCTTGCCGAAAAAGGAGCTTATGAGAAATATAAGCCGGATGTTGTATTTTATGATGTGCTTGGCGACGTGGTCTGCGGCGGATTTTCCATGCCTATGAGGGGTGGCTATGCGGACAAGGTTTTTATCATAACCTCCGGAGAAAATATGGCAATTCATGCTGCTGCCAATATAGCTATGGCAGTGGAAAACTTCAAGGGCAGAGGCTATGCACAGCTCGGCGGCATTATTCTGAACTGCAGAGATGTAAAGAATGAAGCGGAAAAGGTTGAAGAGCTTGCGGAAGACATTAATTCCAAGATAGTAGGAAGGCTTAGCAGAAGTGAGACGGTTCAGGCGGCTGAGGACCTCAACATGACCGTGCTTGAGGCCTTCCCGGACAGCGAAATGGCCGGAGAATATCGTCTTCTTGCGACTAAAATAATGGCCGAATGCGGGGTGGAGATATGAAGCGAGTAGGAGAAAACCACAATATTCCCGCAGTTGCAATTAGGGAAGCCGCCTTTCCTTCACCCTTCATTTCGGGGCTTGAGTACAGTGCTCCAGCAAGAGGAGGCTGGACTATAGTTCATGTCGGAATGTTGGTACCTGAAGCGCACGAGATTTTCGTCTGCGCAGCCGGCTGTCTCAGGGGAGTAGTACTGTCAGCTGCGGAAATGAACCTAACCGACAGATTTTCAACTGTTTCAATCGAGGAGCACAACGTTCTCGAGGGCGATATGGAGGAGCTGTTAATTGAAGGGGTAACGGATATTTTGAACAGGCTCCCCAAAATTCCTAAAGCTGTATTAGTTTTTTCGAGCTGCATTCACCATTTTATGGGCTGCGATCTGGAGCTCTGCTACAAAACCCTCGGCGAAAGGTTTACTGATGTGGACTTTGTTGACTGCTACATGATTCCGACAATGAGGAAAAGCGGTCTTACGCCCGACCAGATAATGAGGAGGCAAATGTACGCCCTCCTGAAACCGAGAGGAAAGTCTGAAAAACACTGTGCAATCATCGGCAACTGCTTTTCAATGGACGAGAGCAGCGACATAGTAAGGCTGATAGAAGGAGCGGGGTGGACTCTGCACCAGATTACAGAGTGCCGCACCTATGAGGAATACCAGACCATGTCGCAGTGCAGCCTGTGCATTACTACACAGTCGGTTGCGAAGGTTGGCGGGGAGGCTCTCGCAGAAAGACTTGGCATGAAGCACCTCTATCTGCCGTCAGGCTTTGATGCGGATGAAATCAGAACCAATCTTTCTGTTTTGGCAGAAAACCTTGGAACCGCCTATAACACTAATGCTGTACCTGAAAAAGAGGCAGAGGAAGCCATGGCCGATGCAAAAAAAGTGATTGGAAATACTCCAATTGCAATAGATTATACAGTGACGCCCAGACCGCTTGGCCTGGCAAGGCTGCTTATAAGCAATGGTTTTAATGTGACAGACCTGTTTGTTGACTCCTTTAGCGGTGAAGAAAAGGACGACTACCTCTGGCTTCAGGAAAACGCCGGTGACCTCAAGGTCTTACCTACAGTGGATGCATCAATGAGAAGATATCCTCGTGAAAGACAGGAAAAAGTGCTGGCGCTTGGCCAGAAGGCCGCATATTTTACTGAAAGCCCTTACTTTGTAAACTTAGTTGAGGGTGGAGGCTTGTACGGCTTTGATGGGATTTGCCGCCTTGCGAAAATGATGAAAGAAGCATTTGCCGAGCCTAAGGACACAGAAAGGCTTATTCAAATGAAAGGATTGGGGTGTGAGAGCTGCATATGAGACAGGCAAGAACAGTAATTTCAACATATTCTGCGGACACCTTCGGGGTTTGTTCTGCACTCTATGAGTTGGGCGGAATGGTGGTTATGCACGATGCGTCGGGGTGCAATTCTACATACACCACTCACGACGAGCCTCGCTGGTACAATTCGGATAGTCTTGTTTTCATATCGGGGCTGACCGAAATGGATGCGATAATGGGAAATGACGATAAGCTGAAGGACGATGTAATCAGCGCGGTTGAAGAGCTTAAGCCAAAATTTGTGGCAATAGCAGGAACTCCTATTCCTATGATGAACGGCTGTGACCTTGAAGCGGTGGCTATGGAAATTGAGGCCGAAGCCGGCCTTCCATGCTTTGGCTTTCAGACAAACGGAATGCAATCCTATCTGGTCGGTGCCTCGGAGGCTCTCTGCGAATTTGCCAGAAGATTGACTGATAAGGATGCAAAAAAAAGACAAAGAGCAGTAAATGTATTAGGGGCGACACCGCTTGATTTTTCAATAAATGGAAGCGTGGAGTCTATAAAAAAGCTGTTGAAGGACAGTGGATGGGAGATTATTGGTACCTGGGCGATGGGCAGCAGCCTGGACGACCTTGCAAGGGCAGGCGAGGCGGCAGTAAATCTGGTAATTTCCAGCGTAGGCCTTAAAACAGCAATATATCTTAATCAAACCTTTGGAACTCCATATGTTGTGGGTACCCCAAATGACAAGTGTTTTTCAGAAATGGTTCTACGAGATTTGGAGCTGGCAGAAAACGATGGCAAAAGCAGAATTTCGTTTTCCAACCTGGAAGCATCTGCTGAAACCAGGATATATATTGTGGGTGAAGGCGTAACCTCGCGCTCTCTTGCGGCGGCAATCGGAATTAAATCCGGCATTGTGCCTAAGGTGGTGCATACGCTTGAAGGGCTGCCCGAGCTCAGTGGAGTTTTATCAAAAATGGATAATCAGGCTATGGAGGAGGAAGAAATTCAAAAGGCGGCTTCGGATGCGCAGATAGTAATTGCAGATCCGCTATACAGGCCGATTCTTCCGGGAAATTGTCGGTTTATAGCACTGCCGCATGAGGCTTTTTCAGGTAGAATGTTCAGAAAGGATATTCCGGATTTCACCAAAATAGATGTGGAAAAAATGTTGGGACAATATGAGATATAGGAGGGTATTATGAGTTTGAATTCTACTCCGAGCTCGGAGAGGCTTCATATAGGATTTTTTGGGTGCAGAAATGCAGGAAAATCGTCGGTCGTTAATGCTGTAACGGGTCAGGACATCGCGGTGGTCTCTGATGTTAAAGGAACAACAACCGACCCTGTTACCAAGGCAATGGAGCTTTTGCCGCTCGGACCTGTGGTAATCATTGATACGCCGGGCTTTGACGATGAGGGTCAGCTCGGTGAACTGAGGGTAATGAGGACGAAGCGGATATTGAATAAAACCGATATTGCTGTTCTGGTTGTGGACTCGACTAAGAATTTGGGCGAATGCGACAAGCAGCTGCTCAGTATTTTTGAGGAGAAGAAAATCCCGTATATTATAGTATATAATAAAAGTGATTTGCTGAAAAGGTTGCCCGTTGCTGACGAAAATTCCATTTATGTAAGCGCTGCTACAGGGGACAATATTTTTGAACTGAAGGAACGACTGGGCAGACTTGCACCGAAGGAGGATAATCGAGCTCTTGTGGGAGACCTTGTCGGCGAGGGAAAAGCTGCAGTTCTCGTCTGTCCTATAGATGAATCTGCTCCGAAGGGGAGGCTTATTCTGCCTCAGCAGCAGACCATCAGAGATGCGTTAGACCAGAATGCTTTTACGATAGTAACTAAGGAAACAGAGCTTGCGGCGGCACTTGACATTCTCAAAACTCCGCCTGACATTGTAATTACTGACAGTCAGGCTCTGGCTGTGGTAAGCAAAATCGTGCCGGAAGAGGTTCCTCTGACAACCTTTTCTATTGTTATGGCTCGATATAAGGGATTTCTGGAAACCGCAGTTGCCGGAATAGCAGCCGCAAAGCATTTAAAGGAAGGCGACCGCATTCTTATGGCCGAGGGCTGCACCCATCACAGGCAGTGCAACGACATTGGAACGGTTAAAATTCCAAGGCTTTTGCAGCAGTACTGTGGCTGTAAGCTCATATTTGAAACCTGCTCGGGAAGGGATTTTCCTGAGGATCTTTCACCCTACGCGATGGTTATTCACTGCGGCGGCTGCATGAATACGGAAAGGGATATTACGTATAGAATGAAATGCACCGTGGACCGGGGAATTCCGTTCACAAATTACGGAATTACAATTGCCCAGACCACGGGAACACTGGAGAGAAGCCTCAGATGCTTCCCTGAGATTCATGCTTTGCTTGAGAACGCTTAAACAATACCCATGCAAAGAGAACTGTTACTACGGCGGCCAATGGAATTAATGCTGACTTCCCGAGGCCTGTTGCAACTTGCAGTGCAATACACAGAATAAGAGGCAGCGGCACGAGCTTGAGGTCGCGCATGAAGTATTTATATGCTAAAGCCCCAAAGAGGGCGGTAAAAGCCATCTCGAATGCAGGAGAAAGCACCGGGCTTTCAAGAACCGGGGTCAGCGGTGTAAGGAGAATTACGCCTGCTGCTAACACGAGTGTGGTCACTATGCTTGAAGTGGCAATGGCAACGGAGGAAACGAGTTCGCCCTCAATACTGCCGTGCTCAACTCCTATTTGGTCACGCGCATTAACTGCACAGGGGACCTTTAAATTAACAAGGTTACCGGTTGTAAATGCAAGATAAGTACCTCTTGTGCCCAATAGCGGAGCATAGGTAATTACCTCCACAAAGCCGCTCGCAAGAAATATTATCAGTGCCAGCATAGACTGTCCAACCTGAATGAAGTCGGGTGTTTCCTTCAGGGCAAGGCAAATCACTGTAGGGACGAGAAGCATAATACAAACAGCCATTGAAAGAAAAATTCGCCCAAAACGGTGGTTCAGTTCATTATATTCTTCATATGAGAATGTGTTTTCAATTTTATCATTAGTAATATTAGTCATAAGCGTCACCTAAGCGAGAAAAATCGCGGAAATCATGCCGACAAGCATGCTGAGACCTAAAGAAAAACTGCCGAGCCACTGCCACCCTGTCTTTTTCACAATTAAGTCAAGTATTGCCATAGAAAAGAAGGAAATAAAGATTACGATTGCGGGCACATAGGAAGACAGTGGAGTGGCTTTGCCAACCAGAGCAAGCTTTGCAAAATCCTCTGCCAAAAAAGCGGATATCATAGCGATAAAGGCTGCATTAAAAAGAATTGGGCCAAAGGAGTGCTTCTTTTCGCCGGCATCAGTACCTCGTGTTTTAGAGAGAAATTTTTTATCGTAGGCCTTAAAACCGAAAAGGCAGTACAATGGACCTGTCAATATTCCAAGAGTCATTACCGTGGCAATGGTAACGAATTGTTGAATAGTCATGCTTGTTAATGCGCCGGAAAATACTGTGCCGACAGCTGTCCCCTCGTAGTGAAGAGCACCTATTACAGATAATCGAATCCACGGAAGGGGAATGCCTATTACCCCTGATAGGGCAATAACCCCGATTAAAATGCTGATAGATGGGAGGAATGAGAACACCGCAGAAACTATTACCGTTTTCTTAAGGTAACCAATATCCATGCCTATTCTTCTGCCGTCCTGAAATGCCTTTATTATAAAAATCAGCGAGCCGCTCAAAACGAAGAGGCAGACTATTGCACCTATGCAATACATCCACCAGGAGTTTGCTATGTTAGTTGACATCATTTTTCTTTTTCTCCTTTCTCTGATGAAGGATTCTCAGAGTATTTACAAATTCGGTTACGTGGGAAGGAGTGTCCGGAATACAGCGATAGCTGAGCTCGCCATCCTGAATCTCAAATCTCTTGCCTGGAACAAAGGGCAGCATAGGAAACTGCGAAAGATTCTTTTCTATTCTGAAAGCCTGTCCATCTAAAGTGCCTTCTAAAATAATCTCGTCAAAAGTCAGTGAAGCGGAGCCTTTGCCCGCTGGACGAAACCCCCTGACCGTACCATCCAAGATAGAAATTTCACAGGGCAGCTTCATAATGAAATTCTCTGCGCTGCAATTTCCATGAATTTCTTTTTCGCGTTCATCTCTGATCCAGCTTGACCACTGAGAAACGTGTCGAACTTCCTTTTTACTGTCCTCGCAGTGGAGGAAGCCCATGGAGTCCATGGTTTCAGAAAAGCCGCAGGCAGAGCATGAAATATCGTTGTTGGTGGTTGACAATGAATACTTTGTATTACAATGAGGGCACTGGTAGAGGACATTTTCAAGGCCTTCTGCATTTGCCCCGTTCTTATATTCAAATTTATTATTTTCCTGGTCTTGATAAACATCAAAGTCCAGGGCGGTGTTCAAAGCTTCTTCAAGTTCCGGAGCTGAGAGCTTATTAAAGTCGTCAGCTGAAAACAGCTTGTAGCAATCTATTATTGTTTTGCCCGGCCTTTTTACGGAAGACCACTTGGGCATGACGAAATATGAACCCGTGATTTTTGCCATATACACGTCAACGCCTAGCCACCTCAAAAAAGAGGCTGTGGATTTCGGTGCCGGATTTGCAAGCCCATCCTCGCACATCAAGCCTGCAGGAAAAATCAACAGAGGATATCCCGATCGAACGATGTTTCTCATTTTTTTCATGTTCCCAGCAGAAGTTTGAAACTGGTGTTTGTGAATTCCTCCGCTGAGGTCAACAATTCTCTGAGCTATTTTTGGCAAAGAAAGGTAGTATGTGGTGCTGAATACGGTGAAAATTCGCCTATTACAAATAAAGGGAATGAGTGCCACATCCAGTGCTGACTGGTGATTGGCAATAATAACAAAAGAACCCCTGGTGTTTCGGATTTCGCTTCTTTTCACCATGGGTTGGTACAGGAAGGTTCCTATTAATTTAAATACTGCAGTCACCATGTAATAAATTATTGGTGAGGGCTCGCGAATGGATTTCTGCGAGCGATTGGTTTGACTCTTTTTTGATTTTTTCATCCTTTATCCTAAAGTAATAATTCTCTTGATGGTCAAGTACAACTAATCCTTTCAACAATAATATAATCAATATAAGATTGCAATGTTTGTTGAAAAATATAATTAAAATTCAAAATATCAGTAATGATATTTGCTGAATAATTATAAAATCAATGCTATAATGTAAAAAAACGGAGGTGAAAGCATGTTTGGAAATAAATTTAAAGTCATTTCTATGCAAGAGGCGAAGGAAATCTTTAAGACCCCAGGAGACTACATTATTTTGGATGTAAGGCGTCCTGATGAGTTCGCGTTGGGTCATATCCCGGGAGCAATAAACTATGCAAATGAAGACATCCGAAACGAAGCGCCAGCTGTGCTTCCTGACAAGGACAGGCTTATATATGTATATTGCAGGAGCGGAAGAAGAAGTAAGGAGGCTGCTTCAAAGCTTGCGGCAATGGGCTATAGTAATCTTGTTGAATTCGGTGGAATTCTTGATTGGACGGGAGAAATCGAAAGATAGGTTGATATGAAAAACCAAAACTTCCTTGAAAAATAGTCAACATCATAAAAAACTCCCTTGAAAAATAGTCATTTCAGCAAAAAACTCCCTTGAAAAATAGTTGATAGCGTGGTAACATCAAATTGTTTGGAGGACCATATCATGCTAAAAAGAAGGATTGAAGAGCAACTCTTAGAATGGAAAGAGGGCAAAAATCGAAAACCGCTAATAATAAAAGGGTGCAGACAATGCGGCAAAACCTGGTCTGTAATGAGTTTTGCAAAAAAGAACTATGCACATGTTGTGTATCTGAATTTTTTTGAAAATCCTGATTACAAAAGTATATTTTCCGGTTCTTTGGAAGTGGATAATCTTACCATGATGATAAGCACATTTCTTGGGCCGTCAACTATTTTTGAGGAGGGCAAAACAGTACTGGTTTTTGATGAAATTCAAGAGTGCCCAGAGGCGCGAACTGCTTTAAAATTCTTTGATATTGACGGCCGTTATGACATTATAGGGACGGGGTCGCTCCTTGGAGTTAAAGGCTATGGAAATCAGCCTGCATCTGTGCCTGTTGGATACGAATCTGTGATAGAAATGTTTCCGTTAGATTTTGAGGAATTTTTGTGGGCAAACGGCATTACGGATTCGATGATAGACGTTCTTAGGTCCTGCCTCAATGATGAGTCCCCGGTTCCGGAGGCAATGCACATTAAATTCAGGCAGCTCTTACTGCAGTATACTGTCATTGGTGGAATGCCCGAGGTTGTACAAACCTTTGTGGACACAAAACAAATGAATTTAGTGTTGAAAACGCAGCGTGATATTGTTGCATCATACAAGGATGATATGCTAAAGCATGCTGAAAAAGATGATAAAGCGCGTATTCGTGAATGCTTTGAATCAATTCCAAATCAATTGAGCAAGGAGAATAAGAAATTTCAGTATTCAGTTGTGAAAAAAGGGTCAAAGGCTAACCAGTATCTTGGAAGTATTCAGTGGATAGAAGATGCAGGAATTATTAGTCGTTGCTATAATCTTTCGATTATCGGGCTTCCTTTATCAGGAAATGCAGTTAAGGATATTTTTAAAGTATACATGAACGATACTGGTCTGTTTATCAGTATGCTTGAAGAAGGAACACAACTTGATGTGCTGAAAGGAAATCTTTTTGGTTATAAAGGAGCTATTTTTGAAAATTTAATAGCTGATATTTTTGTAAAAATGGGTAGAAAGCTATATTATTATCGCAAGGATTCGGGCTTAGAAATAGATTTTATTATTCGTTATAAAGGGGAAGCAGTGCTTGTTGAGGTTAAATCGACTTCCGGAAATGTAAAGAGTGCTAAAACCGTGTTAAACAACCCAGATAAGTATCATGTAAAGAACGCAATAAAACTGGGAGACAGCAATATAGGAAGAAAAGGAAATATTCTGACATTGCCGCACTATATGGCATTTCTTCTTGGAGAATATTAATAATTGTAACAGCAAACTATACAAATAAAGGAGAAAAAAATGGAATTTTTATGCTATTCAAGATGTACGACCTGCCAGAAGGCAAGAAAATGGCTTGATGAAAATGGAGTGGCTTACAACGAGAGGCCGATAAAGGAGGAAAATCCTACGGTTGAGGAACTAAAGGCATGGCACCAAAAAAGCGGCCTGCCCCTCAAAAAGTTTTTCAATACCAGCGGAATGCTGTATAAAGAAATGAAGCTTAAGGACAAGCTGCCAACCATGACTGATGAAGAACAGTATGAGCTGCTCGCTACAGACGGAATGCTGGTAAAAAGGCCGCTTCTTATTGGCGAGGACTTCGTGCTTACAGGCTTTAAGGAAGCTGACTGGACGGAATGCTGTAAAAGATAAGCGGCTGCTTTGAGGTTCTATTTAACTGAGTCACTAAAAGCTTCAAAAGAAGCGGCTTTTCCGGTGAGAAAAACATTATAAACAAACAACCACTATCCTTTTGTCGCTGCTCTAAACAGGCTATCGGCAAAAGGATTTTTTGTTTGCAAATATGAGTTGACAAACAATATTATATGGTATATAATATCAAACATCAAATAACATCAGGAGGTGCATATGGCATTTAAAATTGAATCTAATTTGCTTGATGCTTGTGCTCTCTCAATTTTGAAAAGAGGGGACACCTATGGGTACGAGATTACCCAGGAGATGCAGAAGGCTATAAGCGTTTCCGAATCAACGCTTTATCCTGTTTTGAGAAGACTTCAAAAGGAAGAGCTCTGCAGGACCTACGACATGCCGTTTCAGGGGAGAAACCGCAGATACTATGCGATAACCGAAAAGGGAGAGGAAAAGCTCCGATTCTATAAGCGTGAGTGGAGCGAATACAGGTCTGCCATTGAAACTATTTTGAACGGGGGTAGTAATAATGAATAGGAAAGAATTTATCAGCGCCCTTGAAAGGGAGCTTAGAAAACTGCCTGCCGAGGAAAGAGAGGCGGCAGTTGAGTATTTTGAAGAGTACTTTGATGAGGTGCTTGCCGCAGGAAATAGAACAGAGGAAGAAATATGTAAGGAGCTTGGCAACCCTAAAAGAATTGCGGCTGAAATCAAAGCAGATTATGCTGCAAGAATACTCGAAGACGATGAAAAAATCGGAGAAACCCGCGCAAGCAGGGGGCAAAGAGTATCTGCAGTCTGGTGGGTGCTTCTCGGAATTTGCGCAGCACCGGTATCGATAGTGCTTGCGACGGTACTGTTTGTACTGTTAATCTGCCTCATCGTGGTAGTTGCAGCGATATATATCGCAATTGCCGCAGTTGGTGTGGGAGCTATAGCCTGCGTTGTATTCGGCTTGGTAGCATTATTTTCCAGCATTTCAACGGGACTTATGTTTATAGGCTTTGGCGTTGTTCTGATAGCAATATTCTTAGGAGTCGGAGCAGCTATGATAATGGGAACAAAGAAGCTGTTCAGATTTATCAAAAGAAAAGCAGGTGAAAGACGCGAAAAGAATAAGTCCAAAAAGCTGGAACGGATGTATGCTGAAGGGAGATATGAGAATTTCAAGAAAGGCGGTGTGGATTATGAAGAATAAAGCAAGGTTTTTCATTATTTGTGCTATTGTTTTATGCATAGGGCTGGCAATAGGAATTGTTGGATTTTTAACCGGCGGGATAAAAGGCATAGACAAATTTGCCGACGAGCACGAATGGTTTGAGGGCAGCCCGGGGAATATGCAGGTGGAACATCATAAGGCACTTGATTTCAATTCGATTGAAGCAAATGGTCTGGTGGACATTGTTATCATCGGGGGAGATAACTCAAATTACTATGACTGGGAGAATATAGGAAAAGCGGCAAATACAATAAAAAACGACAACCCTCAGGAGGGAAGCGTATTTATCTGTTACGGGGAAAAGGTTGAAACGCCGCAGCTGAAGCTTGAAAATGGGGTTTTGAAAATAGATGCAAGTGAAAACAGTGAAGGAAAAATAAGCGTGAACCTTACCAGTGGTTCCTGGGTACCTACGGTTGTTATATTTACCGGAAACAGAACCCTTGATAACATAGCTCTTTCAAGCGATTATTCAGATCTTGATATTTATGGTGCGGTTTACAACAACGCTGTAATTTCGACAAATAGCGGAGATATTGATATTGAAGCCGTAAAATCGGGAGGGCTTAAGCTTGTTGGAGATGCTGCCGATGTTGATATTAGCGGTGAATTTGCCGGTACAACCGATATAAATGTGGCTTCAGGAGAAGTAAGCTTCCATTCAATCTTTGCAAAGGAAAAGTATAAAATCGACATGAAGGCTAATGCAGGGGATCTTGAAATTGACAGCGAGGGCCTGGAAATAGAAACCTGGCCGGCAGAGTACAGGACAAGCGGAAGCCCGTATGTGCTCAAAATAAGAACTGACAGCGGCGATATTGAGGCAAATTTTGGGAATTACTTTGATTAAAGATCGAATAATTCAAGATGATGGTGGTGGGAAAACTGATTGCTTTCCCACCATTTTGCTTGTCTGTTTTCCGATAGTTACGTATTGAGAAAAAGGCGATAACTTGGTATAATAATTGCCAGTGTTTAAAAAATCACTTATAAATACAGAGGTATGATACGGAGGTCTGTTATGGAAAAATCCGCTGCAATAGCGCCTGCTCCCGGAACGGAGCTTACAGGATATGTTATAGATATCAGCTACAATCAGGTTGTTTTGGAAACCGATGAGGGGTATACAGCATATTTCCCGTTTTCTGAGGTTGATAATGAAAGAAACGGAATATATCAGGGAGAGGAAATCAACGGCTATGTGAAGTACGTTGACGATGAAATCAGCTCACTCCTTTTAGGTATTACTAATGAAGACCTGCCTGAAGATGAGAAAAATGATGCAGTAGGAGATTTTTACCATGCTGCTGAGGCCTATGAAAAAGCTATGGTATTTTACAAGAAAGCCCTTGAAATGAAAGAGGCGGCTTTAAAGACCGCTTCAGACGAGGAAGAGGTTTACAAGCTCAGAGCTGCCGTTGCCTTCAGCTGCAAAAGCCTTGGTGAGCTTTGCGCAGATATGAATGACCTGCCAGCGGCTGTGGCAAACTATAAAAAGGGCTTTGACATCCTGAGAGATCTGCCGCCGACAGAGGAGCTGATATCCTTTGCAGCCAGAATTGGTGATATTCTTGAAGATATGGAAGACTATGAGGGTGCAATCGAATACACCTTTGAAGCCTGCCAGTATGAGGCCGACCGAGGTGCGGCCATGATGAACATGGGGCAGAGACCTGACACAGATCAATCAGAGTCTATGGCAAACCACCTCATGAAGCTCGGCGACCTTTATGGAAAGACCGGAGACAAAGAAGAGCAGCTTCAGGCCTACGGCAATGCACTGACCTTCTTCTCTTCAGTTGTAGAAGAAAGGGGCACGGTGAGAGATTTTTATGTGCTGGCGGAAATAAACTACAGAATAGGCGACCTGTCAGGTGATGCAAACTATTTGGGTGAGGCAATCGATTCCCTCGAGGTGATGGTTCAGGAATATCCTGACCTGCCTGAGCTAAAGGAGGCTCTCGACAGAGCAAAGGCTCGTTTTGACGAAGTTTAGTTACAAAAATAACAAAAGCCCGGCCATTGGCCGGGTTTTTCAAGTTGATTATTCGTTTTCTTCCACAAACTTTACAAGATCCTTAACTAAAAGGAATTTTTCGGCTTCTTCATCAGGAATTTCTATTCCGAACTCTTCCTCTATTGCCATAACAATTTCTACAGCATCAAGTGAGTCGGCTTCCAAATCCTTTGATAAATTTGTTTCAAGTGTAATTCTTGAGTCATCGTCAATGCTAAGCTGGTTAGCTATTATTTCCTTAATCTTTTCAAATATCATATTAATCCTCCGATAGTTTTTGGCACTTGAGAATTCGTAGTGTTTAGAACATTATAAATAATCGCTTAACTCTGTGCAAGGATATTTTACTATTTTGGAGAAAAATTTCCAATTCGGGAAACCGGGCTTATGCATCCGCAGCTTAAACCCCAAAGCATAAGCAAAGCCGCAGACATAGTCCCACAGGTTAATCCTCCACAGCCCATAGCTCATAAAGCTCTTCCAACTGAGCCTCTGCCTTTTTTAGCTGGTAGTCGGCCTCAAGCATTTTGTCGGCATTGGAAAAAACCTCCTCCTGACACATGTACTCGTGCAGTTGGCTGATTTTTATTTCGAGATTCATTATTTCCTCTTCAAGCTGCTTGTGCTCGCGCCTTTTGCGCCTTTTTTCTTCCTCTAAAGCCTTTTCCTTCTTCTTCTGTTCCTTCTGCTGTGTCTTAGTTATGGCTGCCTGAGCCTTAGCTTCTTCCTCTGCAGCCACAAAGCCGCCGACAAGCTGGGTCTTCTTTTCCTCGTAATAGTCATACTGGCCGAGATATTCAGTAATTCCCTCAGGTGAGAGCTCCAATATTCTCGAAGGTATTTTGTTAAGAAAATATCTGTCGTGCGAAACCATGAGCAGCGTCCCTGGGAAGTTTAGCAGCGCATCCTCAAAAACCTCCTTGGAAGGAATGTCAAGGTGGTTGGTGGGTTCGTCCATAATCAGGAAATTTGCACCCTGCATCATTATCTTCAGCAGAGAAAGCCTTGCCTTTTCTCCGCCGGAAAGAGAAGAAACCTCTTTAAACACATCGTCGCCCCTGAAGAGGAAGGCTCCTAAAATATTTCTGAGCTCCTTCTGGTCATAGAGCCTGTAAGAAGAGTGAAGCTCCTCAAGGACAGTATTGTTTGGCGAAAGCAGGGTCTGCTCCTGGTCATAATAACCAATTTTCACATTAGTTCCAAGCTTGACAATTCCGGTAGGAGATTCTTCTTCTCCCAGAATAAGCTTGAGAAGGGTGGTCTTGCCTATGCCGTTTGGCCCGATAAGGCAGATTTTTTCATCCTTTTTTATATCAAAGCTTGCATTGTTGAATAGCTGTCTTTCGCCGAAGGCCATTGAGAGGTCTTCGCCGCTGACGACATCGTTTCCGCTCTGCACAGCTGTTTTGAAGTTAAGCTTCATCTTGTCAAATGACTGGATAGGCCTGTCCATAACCTCCATATGCTCAAGCATATTTTCTCTCGATTTTGCTCTGTTGGCAAGCTTTTCGGTTCCGTGCTGCTTGAAGCGGCGAATCATTTCTTCCTGCTTTTCTATTTCCTTGCGATTAGCCTCGTAGGCCTTCATTGCGGCAGCCTCAGCCTCACGCTTTCTGGTGATGTAGTCGGTATAATTGCAGCTGTAAGTTGTAAGCCTGCACCTTTCAACCTCGAAAATCCGGGTGATGGTCTTGTCGAGAAAATATCTGTCGTGGGAAATCAGCACAACTGTTCCAGGATAGGAACGAAGCTGACCCTCAAGCCACTTCAATGTATCTATGTCGAGGTGGTTGGTAGGCTCGTCTAAAAGTAAAATGTCAGGCTTTTGAATCATCAGGGCACCGAGGCTGAGTCTTGTTTTTTCCCCGCCTGATAGTGTGGAAATCTTCTTGGAATAATATTCATCGGTGAAGCCGAGTGCCGTAAGCGTCCCGCGAAGCTCGCTTTTATAGCCATAACCGTTAGCCTTCTCAAAAGCATCTGTAAGCTCGGCATAGTCGTTCATAAGACTATCAGTGTCTTTGCCGGCAGCGGCCTTTTCAGAAATTTCGTTCATTATGGCCTCGAGCCTTTCCTCCATGGAAATAATGTCGGAATAGAAGGACAAAAACTCTTCATAGATGGTCTTTTCACTCTCGAAATTCCCGTTCTGACGCAGGTAGCCCATCTTCAGGCCAGGAGCGATGAAGAGATTGCCGTCATCGTAGGGAAGAGCTCCTGCAATAATATTAAGAAGAGTGGTCTTGCCCGCACCGTTAAAGCCGATAAGTCCAATTCTCTCTCTTTCGTTTATATTAAATGTAATATCCTCAAGAATTTTATCTATTCCGTAGGCCTTTGAAACATTTTTAGCTGAAATAACCGTCATCAATACACCTCTCGCAGATGGAAAATATTGGTAGGTGTCGACAAAATATCCATTTATTGATAAAAACTGCCGAACCTTCCAAACAACGAGAGTAATTATACCACAAAATCTTTTAATTTGCTCCTGTTTATGGTACAATATTCAAAAGTTATATTTAAAGGATGGTTTTGGAAATGAAAAGCGACAGAAAAGTCTCGCCTTCCGTTATCAGACGTCTTCCTAAGTACAGAAGGTGTCTGATGGAACTGAAGTCTGAAGGAAAAACGAGAACTTCATCAGGAGAAATCAGTAAAATAACCGGTTTTACAGCCTCCCAGATCAGACAGGACCTCAACAACTTCGGGGGCTTTGGTCAGCAGGGCTACGGCTACAATATAGATGAGTTGTACGAAGAGGTTGGACTTATTCTCGGACTAAACAAAGAATACAAGATGGTTCTTGTCGGATGCGGAAACCTTGGGACTGCGCTGTCAAACTACATTATGAGCAGACCTGGCTTCATAATAGAAGGGGTTTTCGATAAAAATCCTTACGTTATCGGAAGTGAGCATGCAGGACACAGTGTAAGAGATGTAATTGAGCTGGAAGCTTTTGTTAGAGAAAGGTCGATAGATATAGGAATAATTACTGCGGACAAA
>DCGW01000079.1:21660-23236 GCA_002315335.1 Firmicutes bacterium UBA1768
TTTGCTCCGGTTGATATAGCAGTAAAAAACGGAGTTGTGCTTGAAAACGTTCATTTGAGTGACAGCCTGTATACGTTGGCGTATTACATGAACGAGGCAAAAAAATAACAGAAGGGCGGTAAACCGTCCTTCTCTCTCGTTATATACAACTATGCTTCAACGATAGCGTCTACAGGGCAGCTGCCTGCACAAGCGCCACAATCGATGCATTCGCCAGCGTTAATCTGGAAGCCTGAGCCACCTTCTACAATAGCGCCAACTGGGCATTCGCCAGCACATGAACCGCAAGCGATGCAATCATCCTTGATTTTGTAAGCCATGACATTACCTCCTTATAAATTGGCAACTCGTCATATAACAGAATTGCTCCGCCTATTATAACAGATTAGTTTGCAGATAACAACAACAAATTATTAAAAATGTCTAATTTTTAAAGCAAACCTTTTGCCATGCGAAGATTATGCTGGGAGCAGGGAGAAGATAAAAATGAAAATATACGGTTTGGTCGGAAACAGCGGAACGGGAAAGAGCTATCAATCGCTCAATCTCTGTCGAGAGATGGGGATCCCGTGCCTGATAGATGACGGCCTTTTTATCGGTCAGAACAGAATATATGCGGGGAAGTCAGCAAAAAGAGCCGGAACCATGCTGGGAGCGGTCAAAACTGCGATATTTACCGAGGATGAACATCGGGACGAGGTTGTAAAAGCCATAAGGGAGCTGAACCCGGAGTCAATAATGATACTCGGAACCAGCGACCGTATGATATACAGGATTGCGGACCGACTGGACCTTCCTGAGCCAGATCAGCTGATTCACATTGAGGATATTGCTCAGTCAGAGGATATCGAAGAGGCGAGAAAGCAGAGGATGGAAGGCGGAAAGCACGCTATTCCTGTGGCAACCTTCCAGCTTAAGAGGGAGTTTTCGGGATATTTTTTAAGGCCGCTTAAGATTTTGAGAAGAGTCGGTCATCGGAGCACGGTTGTTGCCGAAAAATCCGAGGTAAGACCTACCTTCAGCTATCTCGGGCACTATGCGATTTCGGAGAGGGCTATTTATGATATAATAGAAGCCATTGCGATAAAAAATCCTATAGTTGCACGAGTCACCGATTCATATATAGACAGGAAGGACAGCAGCATGGCTCTCGAGGTGGGAGTAATACTCTCATACGGAGGGAACGTTTTTTCGGCTGCCGAGGAAGTACAAAAGGAAATAAAAAAAGTGGTAGAGGAGCTGACGGGCTTCAACATTATCAGAGTAGACCTCTGCGTTAAGGGGTTGGAATAACGAACAGGACAAACTATGAACATAACCTTGGAATATAGCAGCAACACAGTTATCGCCCACGGCGTCAGGGACTTTGCTTCGGAGCATATTTTTGATTGCGGTCAGTGCTTCAGGTGGAACAGGGAGTCAGACGGCTCCTATTCGGGAATTGCCTTTGGAAGGGGAATAAATGTTTCCACAGAGGGTGAAAAGCTGATTATTAAAGGAAGCACCATTGATGATTTTGAAAATATATGGAAAAAATACTTCGATTTGGAGAGAGATTACGGTGAAATAAAGGAGA
>DCGW01000020.1:0-6382 GCA_002315335.1 Firmicutes bacterium UBA1768
TCTACGTGTGCGTAGTGTCTGTTTGGTGTTTCATACTCTACGTGCGCTGTTGCGATTGTGATACCTCTTTCTCTTTCTTCTGGTGCCTTATCGATCATGTCGAATGCAACTTCTGATCCGAGTCCGTATCTGGTATTTAATGTCTTTGTGATTGCTGCTGTTAATGTTGTCTTACCGTGGTCTACGTGACCAATTGTACCGATATTTACATGCGGTTTGGTTCTTTCAAATTTTTCTTTTGCCATTTTGAAATCTCCTTTAAATAAAATAATGTTATGGAATCGCTGTGCTTTAGTTTGCGACTCCTGAGTTATTACCCGGAAACGCCCGACACTCCTTCATGACATGTCTGCGATTCCATAAAACAAAGCTGGAGCTGTTGAGCGGGCTCGAACCGCCGAACCTCTTCCTTACCAAGGAAGTGCTCTACCTGCTGAGCTACAACAGCACGCTATGTAATACATTTTACTATGATAATTCAGCCTATGTCAAGCCTAAAATTTGGCTGTTTTCAGAGAAATACCCCCGACTGCTTTACCGGGGGTATTTGACAATTGTTTGTATATTTTTGCGTTGCTTTTCCTTCAATAATATATACGGGAACGATCGTTTTAACACCGCCGTTTAACCAGACACTACTTAAGATTTGCCAGGGCTTCCTCGCTGTGGTCGGTAATCATTTTCAGCTTTTCGCAGCCCTCCCACTCCGAGCACTCTCCACAGGTGTTATACTGCTTTGGTTCTGCACACCTTCTGATTTCACAGAGCTGGTCACAAAAGTACGTTTTAAGCCCAGCTCCCTTGCAGCCCAGACAGTTTATCATATCTTTAGTGATTTCAAAGCCATTTAGCTCTGTCCAAAGCTTAGCAGTTTCTTCTCTGAGCTTGTCGTCATCTTTTATTGTTGCAATTCTTGCGCCGCATTTTTCGCAGTCCAGACCGCAATATCCAATCAAATCCTTCATAGCTTCCTCCAATAATCTCGCAGCAGAGCCATTACCCGCTCCGCCAATTAATAGTTTTCTGTGTTAATTGCCGCATCTTTTTTGCTACACTTCACAATCACAAAGCCAATCCCATCATCCTTTTTCTGTTCTTTATTGGTAATATCTATATCTTCTTATATAACTGCATATTGGCATTCGATGTGCTCTTCGCAGCAGAGAAGGTTCCGCTGAGATAGTATTTTGTATTTGATATAGAAACATAGAAGCTGTATTTGCTTCCGCTTTGGCTGGAAGTCCAGTATGAAGCCGATGAAGCCAGGCCGAGGCTTACGCTCCTGAAGAATAAAAATCCTGACTGCGAGCACTTCAAATATCTTCCTGTTTTCTTATTCTTTATTGTAGTTCCCGAGCCTGATTTTGTAACAATCCATACGCAGCTGTCATCCACCGAAGCAATATTATCATTCTTAACGGTTACCGACGAAGAGCCAATGCTTCCATTATTATCTCTAAGCGCCTTGCCGCTGTATACTATTATGTATTCATTGCCCGAGTCAATTCCGTCCTTATCAAGGCTATAGCCAGTGGTTGCAGCATTGAGCTTGAGGCTTCCATAAGCCGTGTTGATATTTGACAACGCTGTATCCACTTCTGATTGAGTTGCTCTTTCCTTATTAAATACAGCCTGCCCTGCTGTAACGGCTGACTCATATGCACTCCAGCTTTCCACCGTGTAGTCCGACTGCTTCAGGTTTTCCTTATTAGCGATAGCCGACTGCAGCTTCGACTTATCAGTGTTTAGTGTATATACGAGTGTAATCTCCCCTTTAGGTTGGCTCGCAAAAGTACCATTTACCTTTGCCGGAGTTGTATAACCACTGATTGGTTCAGGAGTAATTGTATAAGAGGTTCCTTCAACACCCGAAATTTCATATGAATCTTTTAGAGCAACACCTATGTCATCAACAATCTTAACCGTAATGGTCTGTGTGATAGGTTCCGGTTTTACAGTAATGCAGTATAAGGTTGATCCGACTATTACATTTGTGTTGCCAGCCGCTGCGCCCGATATTTTGATTTCAGTTGCAGTCTTGCCTTCAACTGCCGGTGTTCCAGGCGTGTAAGTGTATGCAGCCGCAAGATTTGAGGTACTGGTGCTTACTCCAGGGTTACCGTTCAGATAGTACGTTGTGGTTGTAGTTCTGAACATCCTTCTCGTCGACTGGGTAAAGTAAAAGCCATTAGAAGAAGAGTACTTCCAGCTTGCATTTGAGGTTGATGTACTGAGAGACACCCCTGAGGTGCTGTGGCTGAGATAGTAGCTTCCGTTCTTCATAGTGACATTGTCTGACGAGCCGGAAAGCGTCCACTCCGCAGCCTTTGCAGGGTCACTTGTAGTCCCAACCCTCGTTCCACTGACTGTAAAATACCTGCCTGAGCTTGTGCCCAAAATGTATTTTCCGGACTTTAGCTGAGTGAGCTTTTCAACCTTTGCGTTAGTTGCCGGCTCTGCCGCGGTAGTAATATTACTTACTGCTACAGAAGCAATATCATTATTCAGCAGTTTTTCTTCATAGGTGTCGGCATAAGTTCCGCTTTCATCCGTAATAGTAACAAACTTTCCCTTCTGAACAGTTACATTTTCTTTTTTAGTATAATTTTTATTGACCTTAACATTGGCAACAAGCTCTGTTTCTCCAACCGAAACTGTGATTTTAGCTTCACCGTCCATGAGGCAGCTAACCTTGAGTTTTCCATCTTCAACCTTGCAGCCTGCAACATCGCTTTTGTCGCTTTCTGCGGTAATAGTCTCTCCCTGAGGAGCATTACAGATTTCAACCTCTAAGGAGTCGCCCATGTCACCCGTAAGGTCCATTTTCTGTTCGATGAAGTCACCGCTTGCAAAACCGAAGGTCTCAGTGTCAGGCTTCACATTTGAAATTTGTCTTAAAAAGCTAGAATAACAGGTAGATGTATCATCCGCTTCGTTTTCCTGGAAAACATATAGCGTGTCACCTTCAGCAAAGCTCTGTGGCAGAGTTATCTCTATTTTACCGCTACTATCAGAAGCGCTTGCAACATTCTTAATCTTTCCATAATACTTTACATTATTCGAACTATCCTTAATGAGTGCGGATACATACTCATTTTCGCCTACAAGTGCACCAGAATAGTTAATTGTAACCTTGTTTGCTACCTGATTGCCAAGGCTTGCGCTAAAGTCCCAACGATCGGAATCGAAGAGGGTAACCTTCCACTCATTTCCTTCAAAGGTCGTAACCTTAGCCATTTTTCCAACAACAGAGTTCTTGTTCTCGCCTGCTTTTGAAAGAAGTATAATTAAGTCCTTGTTAAGATTCATTCCGGGACGGCAACCCTTAGTCTGATGAGTGTTTGTTGAGTATATTTTTCCATCATATGATACATAGTAGGAATCCGAGCTAAGTACAGTCGATTCATTCCATCGCCCCGCAGTCCTCAACCACCAGCTGCTACCAGTGCTCGTTTTTTCTACATCCGGGAGATAAGTTTTAACTTCATTATATGATAATAAAAATAACTTTTCTTGAATAAGCATATCGCTAGGTGCGCTGCTGGAGTATGAGGAAGCTTTTGTAGTCTCTACAATAGCGCTTTTTTCCTGCTTTGAAAAAGAATCACCACTTACGAAATTTCCACACCACTCTTTTGTTTTGCTGACTGCCCATCTGGAATTCAAATCCACAGCCTTTGAGACATTATAACCACCACCATTCGGATCCAAATAGCCATGAAAATTAGAAGAGCCCAGCATACCATAGGACATCAAAAACATTACCCGATTACTATCACAGCCATTATAGGCACCGCCGCTGCCATTTTTCGACAATACCACCCACTTTATAGGCTTGTTATCGAGCTTTCCAAAATAGATAAAGTCCGATCTTTCCTCAAAAGAAAGCGCAGACAATGTACTGTGATTTTCATAATCCTTCAGCTCACCAATATTGGTAATAATTCTCTGATGCTCCCATCCATACGCATAGGAAACCGCAGTAGACATCAGCAATAAACCAGCAAAAGAAAGCACCAATACCAAGAACAATAATCTGTTTTTCATCGCCATCTCCTCCTCTTTTGTAAGTGTTTTGACTTGCTTTTTTCAATAAATTAAATTAGGAAAAACCTACGTATATGTATCAGTCCTTGACTGTCGTTTCAATTTCCTTTTCTTTTTTAACAAAAGGACTCGGAATTTTTGCTGAAACCACCGAAGCAACAATAATTGGAACTATGTATGTAAGAGGGAAACATAACAGCAGCACTGCAACAACAGTTGCCGGCTTTCTTGCAATGTATGAGTACATTGCCGCAACCAGTATGGCAACCCCAAACGAAGGCTCAACGCCTGTTATCATCGCCATTGCATAGCCCAGGGCTACACCGCTGAATATTATCGGAAAAATCGCACCTCCACGCCAGCCGAGGTTTACGCAAACATTTACGAGAATAAGCTTTACTCCCGCAGTCAGAACAAGCACTGCAACAGACAGGCTTTGCCAGTTTTCCATTAATTCTACCATCTGGTGTTCTCCTGAGAACATGGTATATGGAAGAAGGAAGCCTCCAACCGCAATGCAAACCGCCGCAATAAGACAGCTTAGAATTCTCCTGTCTCCAAGCTTTTTTGCAAGCAGCTTTGTAAGCTTATCAGCAATCAGGTAAATGAAAGCCCCGCCTATTCCTGCCGCAAGCAGCGGAATAAAAAACTTCCAGTCAGCTAATGTGAAGAGCCGCGCAGAATCAAATCTCGGCAGACCTCCGCCCGAATCTATGTTCAGGACCTCCGCCAGCTTCCCGAGAGCAAAAAACGCCAACAGCCCGCCGGCCACACCGATAATATATAGGAAGATTCTCTCCTTTTTTGAGGCGAGTCTTGTCCTGTATTTTTCTGCAAGACTGTCCGGCTCAAGGTTGTTTACTATCCCAAATAACGGAGCCCCGAAAATCACTCCAAGCACTACGGCTATTCCCACTTCCGATACAGCCTGACCAACATCTCCGTCAAGCATAGCCGCAAGCTTATCTCCTCTTCGCTTTATGCTTTCGGTCACCCAAAAGCAAAGACCGGCTATTATTCCTACTAATCCCGCCTCTGGTCCGAGGACTCCGCCGAAAATTAATGGAAGCACTGCTGCAACACAAATCGTCTTGAGGTTGTTGTATGGGTAACGGCCGTCCTTTTGTATCGCTTCTATTACCTCTTCGGTTTCGTCCGGCAAAATGCCGTTTTTTCTTTGGAAGAGACCAATAAGCACTGCACCTATAACGCAGATTGTTAAAATATATACAAAGCTTAAGCCGCCAGCGTCAAAGAGGGCTTCTGGGACAAAGTCCCATAGAAAGTATATTCCATAGTTGATAATTTTTAGCAGGACCCATATGATTGCACCGGCAATAAAGCCCAGCAAAAGTGTCATTGCTCCAAATAGCAGAAGCATCAAAATTCTCTTCAAAATCAACTCTCCTTGTAATAATAAAGTAGGTCTTATTTGTCGGCTTCCTCGTCGCAGGCTTTTTCCACGTCAATTTTCTTATTTTCATCCATAGTCATTTTCGCCCGTGCGAGAATCAGAATAGTGAACAGTATCCATTGAACAGCACTGTTGCAGGCATCTAAGATAAAACCGCCTTTGCCCAAACCATAAAAATCAACAGCACTGATATCAATAAGACGTGTTACCGCGATTGCTATTTCAAGCGCTAATACTCCAATCAGAATTGCAAAGTTTTTCTTTATGTCGCTTCGCTTTAAAATTCCCGCCAAATACGGAACAAACAAAATAGCAAGACCTGTCAGCAGAAATTGTAAATCACTCGCATTTCTTGCCGCTACAATTGCAGCTACCATTGTTATTCCATAGCGAAACATCATGCCTTCAACGGAAGCATCTTTTCCCCTTTTGAAGTAGTCAACGGTATAGCTGATTATTGAATAATACATGAACAAATTGATAAATACATAGAAATACTGGCCGGGATCCAGCTTCCCGAAAGAAGTACATACCGCAGCGATATAAAACCCTATTCCGGCTATCGAGACGATAATTATAGGTATCATTGCTTTAAAATACTTGTTATTGCGATTGTTCAAATTTGAAGTCATTTTTTCTCCTTAGTGTCTAAGCTTTTTTATTTTTTATCGAGTGCTATGGTCCTGATCAGGACTACTCAGAAGTCCCATTCCGAGTCGTAGCAGATATCAACCAACACGCCGGTCTCAGCTTATATCGTATTGTTTGACACGAGTCACGGCGACTACGTGTTTCATTATACCACACCCGGCACGAACTATAAATGTATCATAGCAAAAAATAGTATACTTCCTACATGCTTTTGACTCCAGTTCTAAATACAGCCGACCATATTGTGACAGAATTGTGAACAAAACTTAC
>DCGW01000020.1:6498-6944 GCA_002315335.1 Firmicutes bacterium UBA1768
CACAATCCGGATTGAATATCTTTTTAAGGAGACATTCTATTTTATGAAACAAACTGAACAAAGGGGGAATCCTAATCCTTTTACTGACCCTATCATTTTTGCTCTTGTAATGCAGAACAAGGAGATTTTTCTCGACCTTTTGCGCAGGATTATTCCTGAGGAAGACTTTACCGAGGTCAGAGCTGCCGACTTCAACGAAGAGCTTGACGTTAGTGTTCAAACAGAGGCTGCGCTGAAGTTTGCTGCAGCGTCACACGGAGTAAGGTTTGATGCTTTTGCTAAATCTGACAACACCTGGGCGGTTGTTGAAATGCAGACCTACAGGGGTTCAAGCCTGCCGAAGCGAAGCCGATATTATCAAGGGCATCTGGATATTGAAGCTTTGAGAGAGGGCTGCAAGTACAGGTCTTTGCCGAGGTCGTTTGTGATTTTCATCTGCACCTTTG
>DCGW01000045.1 GCA_002315335.1 Firmicutes bacterium UBA1768
CTGCATTTCAAGGTCTCGGGCCTTTTTGGCGCTTGTCTTAGCCAGTATCAGTTCGTCAAGCATTCTGTCGTAACGGAACTCAGCGCTCTCAAGAGCGCGTCGCAGCTGCAGGGAGCCTTTTTTAGTGCTCAGCTCGCCGAGTGTCCGCAGTATATCCTTTCTTGTCATTGCTCTCTCTTACAGTCTCTCCTTTAGTTCGTCGTATCCTATGATGTTGGAGACGGCCGTTATGTCGCCGTCCAGGCGGACCTCCGCCCATATTCCGTTACAGTCCGTCCTGAGGTCTATCTCCAGACTGTTTTCAAGCAGTTGTTTCAACTCCTGTTTTGTCATAGTGGTGGTTTATTTAGTTGCAGGAGGACATTGCTTCGGATTTATATTCTTCATATATTTCTGAGCAATCTTTACTTATATATTCTATTCTTATACTTTTTTTGTCTAAATTCATATGTGTTGCGTTTACTGCTTTTACAAAAGTACAATTAGATGATGTTATGTCTGAATTCAGGCTATTATTGTATTCTGTAGGGTTTTTGTAGCATATTTTTTGTTCGTTCCAACCTCTGAAATCAGCATAGTTGTTGTTTTTGTTATATTCTAAAAAATCTTTGTATCTTGTTATGTTATTTTCTTTTGTATCTTCTTTTATATAACTAATTACTGTTATTGTGTTATTTTTTTTAATTATACTTGCATCTATTCCGTTTATTCCATTTTTGTATCCTACTCTTTCATTGTCGTTTTCGTATATTATCATCCCGCTCTCCTCGCAGGCCTTCTTGAACTCTTCGACTGGCTTGCCGAGGAAGGACTCCACGTACTGTGCTGTCGCGTTGTTGAAGTTGATGGTTGGCGCGGGCTCCTCCTTCTTGCAGGATGTGAATGCGATTGTCATTGTCACGAGCGCTGTCAGCGCCATAATCTTTTTAATTCTCTTTTTCATGGCTTTTCTTGTTTTTGGTTTTTATTATTCTTTTTTTTGTCTCTGTATAATCCGTACTCCTTCCTGTCGTATTCCTCGTTCTCCGCGTCGATTCCCAAGAGGTTCCCCTCCAGGCTTTCACAGGACTGTGCATAAAAAAAGCGGGACCTCAAGGTTGACATTCCACCTTTTGGGACCTCGCATACCCATCCATGAGAAACATACAACGCCCGAAGCCCACGCCGTATGCAAATATCTCATAAGAGTTGAGAGTAAATACATACACTGGGCATCCGCAGTTGCATAGTACGGTCATGGAAAAACTTGCGAGGTTTTTAAAGGTCAGTACGTATGAACGCAAACGCTAATAATAAATTTGAGGCACATTTGCCCCGCTTATAATATCCACACATTAAATATGTGCCGATATCACTTCGCAAAGATATAAAAAATTGATTAGGATAAAAAGAATCTTGTAAGATATGTGATGTGGTGAAGGCGTAGCACAGTGTGTTTATTTTGTGAGGTTGAGTTGAGTCTTATGCGGTTATATTTTTTGTGCAAAAATAGGGTGTGGTGGGTTCTCTTTGCAAGTATCGGCTGTTTGCCTATTTTCCGACAATCTCCACGCCCGTCTTAATGCTCAGGGGTAGTATTGCCGGAAAATTACTTGTCGCGAACCTCCTACACCCATAGGTGGCACAAAAAAATAATAACCGCATAATATGCAAATGATACTTGTAGTTGTATGTATTTAAATGGGCAGTTGAAAGAATGGCGGGCATGTGAGAATATGCCTGCAATAAAAATGGAAAATAAGGGTGTGGATGCTTTGACAAACACGGAACTGCTGGCTATACTTATTAGTTCTGGTTACGGTGATGTTTCAGCAAATGCCTTGGCGCAACGAGTTTTAGAAAAGGTTGGATGGAGTTTGGAGCAACTCTCTCATTTGAAATATGAGGAATTAGTCGTGCTGATGGGCGTAGGTTGTGAGAATGCAAAAAAAATAATTGCTGCTTTGGAAATAGGGCGGAGGCGTCAGGAAGAAATTGTTGAGAGAACTCAAATAACCACTTCAAGGCAAGCCGCTGAAATTATGATTCCAAAAATGCAAAACGTGGTTAATGAGGAGTTCTGGGTGATGTACCTGAATTACTCAAACAGAATAGTTGCTATAAAGAAAGTGTCATCTGGCGGAGTCAGTTCAACTATTGTTGACCCTAAGATAATCTTAAAGGAGGCGTTATTGATGTTGGCCTCTGGTCTGATTCTGTGCCATAATCATCCGAGTGGATGTGTGGTTCCAAGTGATGATGATATTCAAGTGACTAAGAAAATAGTGGCGGCGTCCCAAATGCTTGATATCCGTGTGCTTGATCATCTTGTTGTAAGTGGGAGTAGATATTTTAGTTTTTCAAATGCAAGAATGATGTAAAAATAGAGGTTTATTTTATACTGTCTGAGTATCTATATTAGTGGTGATTTTGGATTTACTTGCACTAACTTGCACTTTCTTTTGCACTTTACATATTGTTGTTTCACTATAATGGAGTATCTGAAATGCTTTTTTTTGATATGAAAGTGCAAAAGTGCATAAAGTGCATAAATAATCTATAATCCAACTAATACGTCTACTG
>DCGW01000040.1 GCA_002315335.1 Firmicutes bacterium UBA1768
ATCTGAGGGTTCTTGTGGAAACAGGGCACAATATTTTTGTCAGTGGAGGCACAAGCTCCGGCAAGACAACGTTTCTGAATATTCTTTCAGAGTACATTCCTAAGGATGAAAGGGTAGTCGTGATAGAAGACTCTTCTGAGCTTAAAATGGACGGAATTGACAACTTAGTGAGACTCGAAACGAGAAATGCAAATTCGCAGGGTAAGGGTGCAGTCAATATCAGGCAGCTAATAAAAAGCTCTCTTAGAATGAGGCCTGACCGTATTGTGGTCGGTGAGGTAAGAGGAGGAGAGGCTTTGGACATGCTGCAGGCACTAAACTCGGGGCATGACGGCTGTATGTCGACAGGTCATTCAAACTCGGCGGAGGGAATGATGTACAGGCTGGAAACTATGGTTCTTACGGCAGAGAATTTTCCCCTGGATGCCATAAGAAAGCAGATTATTTCGGCTTTGGATATTGTAGTGCACTTAGGTCGCTTTGCCGATATGTCCAGAAAGGTGCTTGAAATTTCGGAAGTGACTGAGTCTGATCGAGGAGAGATAGCCATGAATAAGTTGTTCCTGTTTGATGGAGAAAAGTTGAAAAAGACCGGAAATATGTTGAAAAATCCAGCCAAAATACGTATGCGATACAGAGGTGATAAAAGTGTATTCATTAATTGACAGGTTTAGAGATCGTGAAGATGAACTCAAAATACCAATTGAGAAGAAGCTGATTGCAATATACTTTGTCGTTGGCTCGGCAGCGTCCTTTGGAGTTGGATGGTTATTTTTTAAGAACATAATAGTAGGTGCAGGCTTTTGCGTCAGTCCATTCCTGTTATTTCCTGTATTTACGGAATTTGTAAGAAACATAAAGAGAGAAGAAATGAACATGCAGTTCAAGGACGTGCTTTATGCCTTCTCCGATGCGGCCGCCTCTGGCAAGTCTGCCCAGTTATCCGTTGATAACGCATACCGAAACCTTCGTAGAATATACGGAGACAACAACGTTCTTACCGAAAGCTTCGGCGAAATGACACTTAAGATAAAGGAAACAAATGCTGCACCTGAAAAAGTTCTGATGGACTTTGCTTTAAAATGTGAGATTGAGGATATCAGAAACTTTATTGAGATTTACTGTATATGCCTTACCAGCGGAGGTGACAGAGAAAAGGCCATAGCAAAGGCGGCTTCAATAATTGGTGAAAAAATCAATTTGAGGTTAGAGCTAAGAAACATTCTTGCTCAGAAAAAACTTGAGGCGGCAATTCTTTGCTGTATTACCCCAATTATTCTTTTGTTTCTGCAGATTACTTCAGCTGAGTATACGGCGGTCCTTTATTCTACTTTTGCCGGAAGAATAATCATGGTTGGGTGTCTCGCGGCAGCGGTGTTTGCAGCATCAAAGTGTTTAAAAATTATGGATATCAGGATATAAAAGCACACAGATATGGAAAAAATCAGAAGAAAAAATTTAAAAGAATTGCTTGAAAACAGAGATAATGTTATTAGCCTTATTCTTGCTGCGGCAGCTGTTATTCTTGTTATAGTATGGGGGCTGACTTTTAAGTTTGGCCCGG
The DNA here is from genome assembly GCA_002315335.1 of Firmicutes bacterium UBA1768. GTDB lineage: Bacteria > Bacillota > Clostridia > Peptostreptococcales > Anaerovoracaceae > UBA1768. The sequence goes on from DCGW01000040.1 coordinate 1,565, forward strand.
AAAAGCTTATGTCTGAGATAGAGCGAAACGACTTTGGAGGTTCTTCCAAAATACTTTCAGCCATAGTGTCAACAGAGTTTCAAGGAAAAGCCGTAGAGCGAGAGGTGGAGCTGATTGTAGGATCAAGAAACCTAAGTGATGAAGAAATCAGCAGAAGCTTTGAGCTTTTGAAAAAAGAGCTTCCAACGATAGTGTTAGGCAGCAATGAAAGTGCGGAATCAATAATTACAGATATGAACCTCATTGAAGAAGATGAAAAATCCGGGATAACCCTGGATTGGGAGTCAAGCAATACCAACCTGATAGGAGCTGACGGAAGTGTTTATCCGCTTGAAGGAGAAGTAGGAGAGTACGTTCAGCTTTCCGCTATCTTAAGCCTTGACGGGAGCGAAGAAGAGTGGAAATGCAATGTACGGCATATGGCTTCTCTGACGGAGGAAAACTATGAAGTGGCTTTTGAAAGAGAGGTAGAGCATATCAAAGAGGAATTATCGCTGTCCGATTCCAACAAGGTCCTTGAACTTCCGGCAGAGACCCGTGGAGGGCAGACTCTTGCCTGGAGGGAGAAAAAGGATAATACGCTTTTGATTTTGGCCTTCTTTGCGATAATACTGATGTTCGCTATCAAGGCAAAACGAAGAACAGAAATAAAAAGAATTGCTGAGAAAAGAAGGGAAGAAATTCAGAGAGAGTTTCCTTATTTTCTCGATAAGCTGGTAATGCTTTTGTCGGCAGGATTAATTCTGAGAGAGGCGGTAGAAAGAATCGCCGCTGATTATAGCAGAAACAACGACGAAAGGCATAAAAAAGTTCTGTATGAGGAGCTTTGTTCAACCGTTAAGACCATGACTGAGACGAATTCTTCTCTGTCTTCAGAATTAATTAAGCTATCTGAACGGTTGGGGATAAGGGAGTTTGCAAGGCTTGCCGTGATCCTCAGAGACAGCCTTGAATCGGGAATGGAACTGGCAGAAAAGCTTACTCAGGAAAGTGAATTGATGTGGACGGAACGTAGGTCTTCTGTTCAAAAGCTGGGACGAACCGCTGACACCAGACTGGTTTTTCCGCTGATGATTATTCTGATTGTCTTGATAATTATTGTAATGGCGCCTGCAATAATGCAGATTTAAAAGGGAGGTGAAAAAATGGTGCTTTCAAGGATTAGAAACAGATTATTTACTCTTTTTAGCGATAATCGGGGGATGGAACTTGTACAGGTAGGGTTGCTTATAGCGATTGCAATTGCCCTGGGTTTGATATTCAAAACTCAGATAACTCAGTTTGTAAACGATGTATTTGGCGGCCTTAAGGCCTCATCTTTCTCATAAAATGAAAAGCTGTGTTTTGAGTAATGTTAAAAAATTAACAGATAATCGCGGAAGCATCTTTGTTGAAAGTGCAATGGTAGTTCCGTTGGTATTGATTTTAGTATTTTCTGCGATTTTCCTGCTAATGGATTTTTATGTCTTAGTTGTAGACGAAACACGAGAAGATAACGCTGTATTTGCCGAGGGCTTTGAGGAATCGATTCATATTCGGCAGGCGGCAGCAGTGGAGAATCTGTTATGAAAAACAATAAGGGTGCAATTTCTGTACTGCTCTGCGGAATATTTCTGGCAGTGATTATCATAGTTGGAGCGGCGGCCGATGCTTCGAGCCTGGCCGTCGCCAACGCTTACGCAAAGAGGACCGATTATCTGGCTTCAGAGTCGGTTTTGGCAGAGTATGACAGGAATCTGTTTAAAGACTACGGACTAATGGCTTTTAATGGTGGGTCCGATGAAATTGAGGAGAGAATAAAAGACTATGTGGATAGAATGTCCAGACTAAAGGTAAAAAACAAACGATCCACTGTCTTTTTTGATATAGAGCTTGATGAACTTGAGATTGACTGTGGGGGTCAGAACCTTGCAGTAAATGACATTTTTATAAAAAAGGTCAGGGAGGACCAGAAATACAGGGCGGTTGACATAGCCATTTCCGCACTCTCAAAAATAAGCAGTGGGGTTTCAGGCATAGGGTCAAAGGTAAAGGACGCGAAGAACGGTCTGGCCGAAGAAAACAAGGCTTATCAGGAAGCCAAGAAGGCGGCGGATGCTGTAAACAGCTCCGGAGGTTCTGCTGAAAGCCCTGAAAAACGCGAAAGCATTAATGTAAATGATAACAAATTCAATATTGATGACGGGCCTTCTCAAAGGGTTTTGCGAAGTGAAAGGGTTATTGAAGCTCTTCCGTCCGGAGCCTCTTCGGTAGGAACCGCAGCCTCGTCGAATTACGGTTTGGGTCAGGAGGCTCAGCTGCTAAGTCTTGCAGCAAAGAGCTCCGGAATAGTGGATTCTTTCAAGTCTGCATTTAGCGCTACGGGTGACAAGGCGGTCATGCTGGAATATATTAGCCATTATTTTAAAAACGCGCTGAAATCTGGTGAAGATATGGGAGAGACATTTTTCACCAATGAGATGGAATACATAATAAAGGGAAATCTCAGTGATAAGAACAATTATACCAATGTCAAGAATGAGATTTTTTTGCTAAGGATTGGGTTAAACATAGCGCATATCTACTCTGATAGTGAGAAAAATCAACTGACACTTGAAGCGGCCTCAATAGCTGGAGAATTTGCTCCTGCAGTGCAGCTTGTCATTGCTACAGCATGGGCGGCTGCTGAAGCAAAACAGGACATCCAGACAATATACACGGGAGGAAAGGTCCCTCTGATAAAGTCTTCCGACGATTGGAAACTCGGATTTTCTGGGATTTATGCATCGGCTGCAGACAAGGCTGGAGTAGTTTCTGGTACGGGAACCGTAGCCGGAAGTTTATCGGGAGACAGTTCCGGGTCTTCGGATGGAAGCGCAGCAACCGACTCATCTGATGGTTCTGGTCTGGACTATGAGGGTTATCTTCAGCTGCTTCTTCTTACGGTGAGCAGAGACAATCTGATAAAAAGGACCATGGATTTAATTACTATAAACATGAAAGGTAGATATGATATTCAATTTGACCTTAGAAATTGCATAATAAAATATAGTGAAAAGGCACAATTCAGGCGAATACCATTTTTGCCTTCGGTACTACCGGGCATAATTCAAGATAATGCAATGTTGGTTGAAGGAGAGTACGAATACAAGGCATAGCTATCATTCGGGACAAAAGGAAGCGCATTATATTTTGACACCGGCGGCTTTAAAGGGGGAAGCATATTATATTTTAGCACTGGCGGCCTTTAAGGTAGAAGTATATTATATTTTGGCGAAAGGCCAGGGGTTGGACTCCACATAATACAATAAAAAGGGGGATTGTGGTTTTGAAACGATGGCTTGAATATGCATCCAAAAGGAGACGAAGTCTTCGAGAGTCAAAAAATAGCGGATATATTATTGTTGAAGCTGCAATATTTCTGCCGGTATTCCTGTTTGCAACAGTACTGCTGATTTATATGCTGAAGATGATGCACTTTGAGGAGATAATTCATTTTGAGGCTTCCGAAAATCTTGCAAACATGGCATGGGAGTCTCAAATTGTAGGCAACACCGTAAGCTCAGTTTCCTATGGTGTAAGACTAAACAATGATATTAGCAAGAAAATAGACAAGCGAATAAGAGTAACCGCACCTGTCAGCGAAAAGAATGAGGTTTTCACAGCTAATATTTCATATCCTATTGAATTGAGCCTGCCGTTTGGGCTTTACGATGACGTGGTGATTGGCGATGTGATAGTGGTCAGGAAGTGGTCGGGAGCTGACAATACAGGGGAGGTTCTCGGATTCGACGCAATGGAAAATACCGATGGAGACAATTATGTATTTGTATTTCCTAAGTACGGAGAAAGATACCATGAGGGAGGATGCTTCTATCTGACTCGGGGAAGCGGCAGTAAAATAGAATGTGTTACAGTGGGTGAAGCGATGGGAATGGGTTATACAAAGTGTAAGGTTTGTCATTAAAAACAGGATGGATAATCAGATGAAAGGTAAAATATTTGATTCATATGGGTATGAACTCATAACTCTTGAAGAAAACAACAGCTATTCCTTTGGCAGGGAGCGGTCTGATGAGGGGAGCGGTCTGCAAATAGAAGATATTTTTGTAAGCAGAAAGCATGCAACCTTGGGATACAGCAATGGCTTTCATATTACTGATGAGGGGTCAAAAAACGGAACCTTTGTAAATGGAGCTAAGCTGGTTCCGGGCGAACGGGTTTTTCTTTCAAATGGGGATAGATTGAAGCTTGCGGGCAGGGAATATGCGTTTAATTTGGTATCAGATGATAATTCAATGTGTTTTAACGACTCGAGCAGAGTGAAAAAATCGGGCATTTTTTCTGACTGGAGCGGTTCAATATTGGTAAACAGTCCTTATGGCATGCCTGTTGGAAGTGGCGAGGAAGGAAAAAAACACCATGAAAGGAATACTGATTATGAACCTTTAATGAATACTGCTGACAGAAGTTTTTTGGAAAAGTATAGGTCTGAAAAAACACCTTCAGAAAGATCTGCTTATCAAGACGCCGAGGAGATCCGAGAAGATGAGGAAAACGAGGCGGGAGAATGGGGACCGTTTAAATATAGATTGAGGTCTTCTGCTGCCGGAAGAAGACTTGGAGTGGAAACTGAAAAAAATGGCTGTGTTGAATATCAAATAAGGATGATAGAAGAAAATCCGGGACTCATGATAGGTGAGGTAATTCATGTAAGAAATCTGGATAATGATTGTTTTCTATGTGAGATAGGAGGCAGGTTTTCCATAAAAGACTATGTGGAAA
>DCGW01000059.1:0-198 GCA_002315335.1 Firmicutes bacterium UBA1768
CGTGAAGAAGGTCGCGAGGAAGGCCTCAAGGATGGAAAAATTCAAATTCTTAAAACCCTATATCAAGAGGGCTTAATTTCAATTGATACGGCAGCAGAAAAAGCCAACATATCCCCAAATGAATTTTTATTTAAGTAAAAAAATTACAAAATATAACTAGGCAAGATTCTGACTGGAGGTGGAAGTTCGTGACTTATG
>DCGW01000059.1:248-743 GCA_002315335.1 Firmicutes bacterium UBA1768
GGAAGGTCGCGAGGAAGGTCGTGAGGAAGGCCGATTAAACCCACTTGTTCAATTGATTAAGGATGGCACATTAACAACTTCTGAAGCGGCACAAAAGTCCGGAATAATAGAGTCAGTTATTTTGGAGTGCATGTAACATAAAGTGTAACCGAGCAAGGTTCCGGAATAATTAAAGCCGCTGTTTAACTACATCGAAAACCGTCCCGAATAGCAGGATGACAAGCTAATCAGCAGAATTGACGTGTGTCAATTCGATATAATGAGCAGATAGACGTTGCGTGGAAACCGTTTGGCAGAAATCCAGACGGTTTTTTCATGACTGCAAATTGTTGGTTTAATTAACCAGAGTTAGTTCAGTAAAACTCTTTTTCTTTGTAAACGGTAAATCGCTTTCCCGGAACCCACTCCTTGCACCCGGCACCTGCGCCCCGCACCCGCTCCCTGCATCCATCAACTATTACTTAAAACTGTGTTTTTCAAATTTGCACAGATTTT
>DCGW01000059.1:775-2603 GCA_002315335.1 Firmicutes bacterium UBA1768
AAAACAACAAAAATCTGTGCAAATAATCTATGAATCTCATATGATTTTAAGAAATCCGACCATTTTAACCCTAACATTTTGTTCCAAGCCCTCCAAATTGGTAAAATATGGAATTTTTTGCTTCAACTATTCCTTAAATCTATAGTTTTTTAAGAGGTTTGCACAGATTTTTACCGAAAATAGCAAAAATCTGTGCCATTTCCTGTTACGTCGGGTTTTTTAAAGCAAATACTTGAGTCGACAAGAACAGTGGTTCCAAAAGAATTAAAGCCGCTGTTTGACTACATTGAAGCAGGCGGCACACTGCCATTAACATCAGATCAGCTTAACATAACAAACCCCCGAAGCTATGTTCAGTACATAAGCTTCGGGGGTTTTATGTTTAGTTTCGATTAGAACCAAATCATGTTCTGGCCCAATTATTATTTAGTTGACGGAGCAACATATGAGAATTCATAGGTGTTTCCGGTCTTAAGCTTTGTAAAGAATGAGGTGAATATACTTGTCGCCTGCTTCATTACACTTTCAATCTTTGCCATAAAGCTTGCTAATGGAGAAGACGCTTCTGCTTCAGCCTCAGTATCATAGCTCAGTTCTGAATCTTCGCTAAGCTGGTCAGAATTCTTATTCTTGATAGCCTTTACTACAGCTGCTGTAACTAAGGTTACAGCCACACCGCCAACGATTACCGGAACAGCCACCTTGAGGACATCCTGTGCATCAACTGTATCTGAATTTTCGTATGCGCTTTCAAGAGCAGCTGCAATGGTCTTATGACCGGAATCTGCATCTGCATCTGCGCCAACAGTTGCAACGTTACCTGCTGCGCAAACCACGTTGAGGCAGAGCTTTAAGAAGTCATAGCCTACGCCGTCAGTAGTAGCCGGGGTCGCAGTTGCATCTCCTTTAGAAAATACAGCCTTGATTTCAGCTTCATTACTCGCAGACTCTAAAGCAGCAATAATCTTTTCGTACTCAGTACCTTCTGTCGCTTTTTTCTCTTTTTCAACAGTAGATTCCAATCCACTCTTCAGCATCTCTGCAACATTGCTCAGATAAAGCGGAGTTGCTGTATTTGATAATTCGTTTTCTATCACATCTTTGATTGCTTGGTAACCAGGCAGATTTGAATATTCACTTGCAAATGTATAGCGACTATTCCTTTGTGTATCTACTTCAAGCAGTTTCATTTTATCGTTTTCAGAAATAGTACCAGACTCAGCAAGTCTTACACTGATAGCAAATATTACAGTGTCTATAACATTTGCCACTTCATCAGCAGGGTCTGTTGAATCTTCCCCATCACTTTCAGCAGCCTTCGCCTTATCCCCAACAGTCTCAAAGTCACCAGTATATACATTAGTAAAGTCAACACCAAGCTTGTCGCAGCTCTTTTCAATATAGCTGTTTGCTGCCTTGAACAGAGTGTCAACAATACCTGTCAATACTGGATTTGTGATATTATTTAAGAGCATATCATCCTTAATCTGAAGTGCAAGGTCAGTAACCGCATTTGCTGATACGATATTGTAAATCTGTAAGCCTTCAGCAGCAGTATTCAGCTTATCAATAGCCGCTACAGCAGCGATATAGTCCTGAGTATAAGCTGAGATAGCATAAACCAAAGCGCCTAAGATGTTTTCTGTGCTATTTAACTTTCCAGCAATAGCTGTATCATCTGGAAACTTTGCCATTACTGCTGCAAATAACGCATCATAGATAGCCTGCTGGCTCGCACTGTCGCTTCTCTTTCCGTTTAAGCCGGCAAGCAGATAGCTTGAAACAGTGTTAAGGCCGAAGTCCATTGTGATAACATTTGCAGTCTTTA
>DCGW01000059.1:2637-8018 GCA_002315335.1 Firmicutes bacterium UBA1768
TGCCTTCTGATAATCAGGCTTTATTGTAGTAATAACCCAATTTGGGAGATATGAAGCACATATCTTATCTCCAAATGTTGACGCTTCCTTAGTTGCGCTTGCTGAGTTTACATCTAAGAGGGTCAAGAGGTCCTTCACAGTCATAGAACCAACACCATACTGGTAAAGATTAACCTGCTTAGCGTTTGATTTTAATACATCTGCGAACAAATAAGGATATGATTTGTCTACCAACACATTGAATCCTAATGCATCCAACAAAAGCTCCTTGTCAGTATTCAATCCGTTATTTTCATTATTACTGTTTACTATAGTCGCATCCTTAGCCAGTACACCAGTCGGCTGAGCATCACCTATTGCAAGGTAATTTATAGCATTTTTTTCAGCGGCGCTATTGCCAGAAATGACTTTTGTCACCCCAATTGAGACCGTTTCCGGCTCTTGCGCACTAACAACCGACGGTACCGCCATCGTAAACACAAGGCTCACTGACAGAACAAGTGCCAGTACCTTTTTCATTTTTTTCATTTTTTGTTCCTCCTTCATCAATTCAAGCTATAACTAAAATCCGCCTTTTCAGGCTTCCTCCTCTAAACGATTGTTGCAAATGACCTGTAAAGGAAGGTCACTATCTGGGCTCTTGTGCAGTAGTCATCAGGCGAGAACGTCTTTTCGCTTGTACCCTCTGTAATCTTATTATCTACAGCCCAGCTTACTGCCTGTGCATAATACGCATCGTTAGCCACATCTACAAATTTATCTGTATAAGAATATTCCACATCCCCGGAGTTCAGCGCCCTGTAAAGGAAGGTTACAATCTGACCCCTTGTGCACTTTGCCTCAGGTGAAAAGGTCTTCTTAGATGTTCCGTCGGTAATTCCGTTTTCTGTTGCCCAAAGAACTGCCTTATAATAGTAGGCACCGCTTTCAATATCCCTGAAGTCGTGCTTATATGACTTTGGCTCAGGCTTTCCGTTTGCCCTCCAGAGGAAGGTGACCGCTTCCGCCCTGTTGCAGGCAGCCTCAGGCGCGAAGGCATTGTAGTACTTGCCCTTTGTTATCTCTTTTTCCACAGCCCACATTACCGGCAGGAAAAAGTAGTCGTCTGCTTTTACATCCTTAAAAGGATTATCTATATTTTCCAAATCTACAGGTTCAGCAACCACGCCTGTGTCGGCAGGGTTTTCAGACACAGCACCGTCTCCCGAATTATCTGAAGGCTCAGGATCGTCCACTTTCGGAGCTTCCTGCTCAGGCTCATACGGATTTTGTGTGTCGTCTGAACTCACTATTCCCGGAAGCGGATTGTCTTCGGAAGTATTGTCATAGGAAGGAGATTCCTCAGCACCGCCTCCGGGATTATCTGTAGAACTATCTACAATATCACTTGGAAGAATTTCATTTAATATTCTTTCCACTTCATTTATATCATCATCCTCGATTTCGGTTGCACCTTCCGCAAAAGCGACAGCTGCCATCGAGAACACAACACATAATACCAATAAGAATGAGAACAGCCTTCTCACCCCACGCTTTTTCATTTCAAGTCCTCCTCAAGCTGATAAAACCGTGGTTTCCCCACGTCTGATAACTTCGACCATACTAACACCCTAATTTTATAGACGTGTATAACTTCCATTACGGATTTATTAAAATTAAAAGCGGTACCCCCATATTTAGGGAGCACCGCCTTGGTTCTTACTATTATTTTAAGTCTTTTAACACTTTGACAACCGTCTGTAATCTGTTACATCATGCCGTTCATTCCGCCTTCAGGCATATGAAGCTTTGATAATGGATCCTCTGTATCTGTGATAGCAGCCTCTGTTGTGAGGAGGAGAGCTGATGCTGAAACAGCGTTCTGGAGAGCTGATCTTGTTACCATTGTCGGGTCGATAATACCAGCTTCTTCCATGTTTACATACTGTTCTGATGCAGCGTTGAAGCCGATTCCGAGCTTGCTCTTCTTAACCTTTTCAACTACGATAGAGCCTTCGTGACCTGCGTTGAAAGCAATCTGTCTGAGTGGTTCTTCTAATGCTCTGAGTACGATCTGTGCACCTGTCTTTACGTCGCCTGAGAGAGTCTTTACGAACTTTTCTACCGGGCTGTATACGTTAACGAGGGCAACACCACCGCCTGATACATAGCCTTCTTCAACAGCAGCACTTGTTGCATTGAGAGCGTCTTCTATCCTGTACTTTCTTTCTGTGAGTTCAGCCTCTGTAGCAGCACCAACCTTGATAACCGCAACGCCGCCTGCCATCTTAGCAAGTCTTTCCTGAAGCTTTTCTCTTGAGAAGTCTGATGTTTCGATTTCGATTAAGCCCTTGATCTGATTTGTTCTGTCTTCAATCTTCTGTGGGTCTCCAGCACCGTGAACGATTACGCAGTTGTCCTTGTCAACCTTAACTGTGCCGGCTCTTCCGAGCATATCTAATGTACATTCCTTAAGATCCATGCCGAGGTCTGATTCAACTGGTGTGCCGTTTGTTAAGATACCGATATCTCTGAGCATTTCCTTTCTTCTGTCGCCAAAGCCAGGAGCCTTAACAGCAACTGTATCGAGGAGGCCTCTGAGCTTGTTAACTACGAGAACCGCAAGAGCTTCGCCTTCAACGTCCTCAGCGATAACGAGGAGCTTTCCGCCTGCCTGTGAAACCTGTTCGAGGATAGGAACTAAGTCCTGACCCTGAGTGATCTTCTTATCTGTGATTAAGATGTATGGGTTGTCGAGAACGCATTCCATCTTTTCGCTGTCAGTTACCATGTAAGATGAGAGATAGCCTCTTTCAAACTGCATACCTTCAACAACGTCGAGGTCTGTGCCCATAGCGTTTGATTCTTCAACTGTGATAACGCCCTGAACGCCAACCTTATCCATAGCTGTAGCGATTAATTCGCCGATAGCCTTATCGCCGGCTGAGATAGAAGCAACCTGAGCGATGTGCTCTTTGCCTTCAACCTGCTTTGAAATCTTCTTTAATTCGTCAACTGCAACGTCACATGCGAGCTCCATGCCCTTCTTTAAGATCATTGGGTTTGCGCCTGCTGCTACGTTTCTCATACCTTCTCTGATCATGATCTGAGCTAAGAGAGTAGCTGTTGTTGTACCGTCGCCGGCAACGTCGTTAGTCTTTGTAGCAACTTCCTTTACCATCTGAGCGCCCATGTTTTCGTATCTGTCGTCGAGCTCGATGTCTCTTGCGATGGTAACACCGTCGTTTGTGATAACAGGAAGACCATATCTTCTGTCTAAGATTACGTTTCTGCCCTTAGGTCCTAAGGTAACCTTTACTGCGTTAGCAAGCTTGTTAACGCCTGATTCCATTTTTCTTCTTGCGTCTTCTGAGAAGAGTATTTCTTTTGCCATTGTATTTTCCTCCAATAATATTGATAATCAATTATTCGATGATTGCTAAAATATCTTTTTCTGAGATAACGATGAGCTCTTCACCGCCAAGTCTTACAGCAACGCCCATAAAGAGTGGGAATAAAATCTTGTCGCCGATCTTAACCTGCATAGGAATAGCTTTACCATCTTTTACTTCTCCCGGGCCGATTGCTACTACTTCTGCAACCTGTGGAGCTTCCTTTGTCTGACCAGGAAGGAAAATTCCGCCCTTTGACTTTTCTTCTGCTTCGAGCATCTTGATTACGACTCTGTCGCCTAATGGTTTAATATTCATAGAAAACCTCCTTGATGTATTGTAATTTTTATTAGACAAGTTTTTAGCACTCAATAACTTTGAGTGCTAAAATTATTATACATATAGAATTGAATAATGCAATAGTATTTTTGAATTTTTTTATTTTTTTCACCGATTTTTCACTTTTACTATAGAAAAAAATCACTTTCTATCCATCATTTTGTATAAAAACAAGCAAATGTCAGTCAATTTTGCCCAATTGGAAAAAATTACCAGTAGATTTGGAAATATTTTCCAATCAGCGCATATTCCCCTAAAAAGCTATAATATAGCCATTAATGGAAAATATACGCAAGGTATAAACATCGCAGGAATCATATTTGCCACCTTAATCTGCTTGAAGTCCAGCAAATTAAAGCCTATCGCCGCAATGAGCAGGCTGCCTATGGCTGACATCTCGGTTATCATAATATCTGTCATAAAGCTTCCCACAAAAAATGCGATAAGTGTGAGAGTTCCTTCATATAATAAAATAGGGATTGAAGAAAAGGCTACACCTATGCCAAGAGTTCCCGCTAAGAAGAGCGAGGTGGTTCCGTCAAGTATCGACTTTGTGTACAGCATGGTATGGTCTGCGGAAAAGCCGCTGTTCATGGAACCGACTATCGCCATAGAGCCAACGCAGAACAGAATAGTTGCCGGCACGAAGCCCTTGCTGAAGCTGTTCTGTCCCTCCTGATACTTCCTTCCCTTCGGAAGCTTTTTTTCCAGCCAGTTCCCGAGGCGTATCATCTGCTTATCTATGTCTATGAGCTCACCAATCAGAGTACCTATTACCATAGATATTACGAGCAGCATTACATTTTCGTTTTTTAACACTCCGGATATACCTATATAAAGTACCGCCAGGCCTACAGCCTTCATTATTCCGGAGGTAAGTCTCTCCGGAACACGGTTTCTTATTAAGTTGCCTATCAGGCCAACGACTAAAATGGCCAGAGCATTTACTATAGCCCCACTAAAAATCATCTGCTTCTCCTCTGTGTGTTTTTTATATTTATTATGATAAAACTATTTATTCTTATTTTTCTCCGCTCCCGTTTGCAGATTTTCCCTCGCATAGTAAAACAGATACTGCTGGGCGAAGCCTCCAAGTCTGCCGAATTTTTCCTCGGCAAGCGCCGCAATCTCCTTCGGCTTATTTTCATCGCAGCCGTAAAACACCGACATAAGCCTCTTAACCCAGACATCTATCGGAAAGCTATCGTATTTTTCCATGGAAAACAACAAAATGCAATTTGCAACCTTGGGTCCGACTCCGACAAAGGACTGAAGATAATCGGCTGCAGTTTTGATGTCTTCGCCTATCATTTCGTACAGCCTTTGGGGGTCCTTTGCAGCCGCCCTTGCTGTTTTTATTACATACGAAGCCCTGTAACCCAGCTTTATCGGCACTAAATCTTCTTCCGAAAGGCAGGCTATCGCTTCTATCTCTGGAAAAGCATAGGCTCTTTCACCGCGCCAGTCAGTTATTTCCCTGCCAAATTTGCGGCAAAGCTCCTCAACGCTCCTCTTTATCAGTGGAATGTTTCTGTTCTGAGAGAGAATAAAGGAAATAAGGGTTTCCCACTCGTCCTGATTGAGAATTCTTATGCCCTCGCCAAAATGAGTTGCGGCCTCCATAATTGGGTCTTCTTTTTTCAGAGTCTCCTTTATTTCACCGTAATCTCT
>DCGW01000072.1:0-161 GCA_002315335.1 Firmicutes bacterium UBA1768
AGCACTATGTCGTAAGCCAGTGCTCTTACAGAACCCGGGTCAGAATCCAGGTTTGGAATATCCTCCGGATTAGGCATGGTGAACGGGTGGTGCATAGCATAGTACCTTCCGTCTTCGTCGTTGTACTCTAAGAGCGGGAAGTCTGTAACCCAGAGGAAGTT
>DCGW01000072.1:237-377 GCA_002315335.1 Firmicutes bacterium UBA1768
AGCTCTCTTCTGAGGAAGCCTAAGCTGTCAAAAACAACCTTTGGCTTGTCGGCAACGATGAGAATAAGGTCTCCCTGTTCAGCTTCCATTCTTTCATAAAGAGCCTTCATTTCGTCTTCGCTCATGAACTTCATAAAGCT
>DCGW01000072.1:440-9800 GCA_002315335.1 Firmicutes bacterium UBA1768
ATGGAGTCAACAAGCTTATCAACCTCTTTTCTGCTGAACTTGTCGTTATAACCCTTGATGTTTATTCCTCTGACGTCGTTTCCGTCCTTGACAGCATTCGCAAAAACTCCAAAGCCGCAATTTTCAACAACATCGTTTAATTTCTTAAGCTCAAAGCCAAATCTTGTATCAGGCTTATCACTGCCGTATCTTTCCATTGCCTCTGCATAGGTAAGTCTTGGGAACGGTGTCTGAATATCAATATTCATTACTTCCTTCATAAGCTTTGTCAGGAAGCGTTCCTGAGTAGCAATGATTTCATCCTGATCAACGAATGACATTTCTATATCAATCTGAGTGAACTCTGGCTGTCTGTCAGCTCTTAAGTCCTCGTCTCTGAAGCACTTGGCAATCTGATAATATCTGTCTGTGCCTGAAACCATTAGAATCTGCTTATACATCTGCGGTGACTGAGGAAGCGCGTAGAAGCTGCCCTGGTTAACTCTTGACGGAATTACATAGTCTCTTGCTCCTTCAGGTGTTGGCTTTATGAGCATTGGTGTTTCAACATCGGTAAAGCCTTCGCCGTCAAAAAAGCTTCTTGCACAGCGAGTAATCTTATGTCTGAACATAAGGTTAGCCTGCATATGAGGCTTTCTGAGGTCCAAAAATCTGTATTTAAGTCTGAGGTTTTCGCCTACATCGTCATCATCCTTGATATAAATCGGTGGTGTTTCCGCTTCGGAATAAATGGTGAGAGTTTCGGCAAAGACTTCAATTTCACCTGTAGGAATTTCCTTGTTCTTTGACTCTCTTTCTCTGACTTCACCTGCAATTCCGACAACAAATTCACTTCTGAGTCTGTCTGCCTTTTCAAAAGCCTCCTTGCTGAAGTCCGCGTCAAAAACCACCTGCGTAATACCCGACTTGTCTCTGATGTCACAGAAGATAAGTCCGCCGAGGTTTCTTCTCTTCTGAACCCAGCCGTTGAGGACAACTTTTTTGCCGGCGTCTTCAATTCTTAGCTCTCCGCACATATTGGTGCGCTTCATAACCTTCTCCATCTCTATAGTTCTCCTTGTGTAAGTGTTTTCTGTTCTCCGGTTTCCATGTTCTTTACGTTATAGGTTCCGTTTTTAACCTCATCCTCGCCAATGATAATCGCATATTTTGCTTTTATCTTGTTAGCATATTTGAACTGATTTTTAAAGTTTCTGTTCATCATGTCTACCTGAACCTGATAGCCGTCTTTTCTGAGCTTTCTTGCAAGGCTGATACCAGCACTCCTTGCTTCGTCTCCCATGGTTATAATCGCATAGTCCGCAGGATCTTCAGAAGGAATTTCTATTCCCTCCTGTTCAAGCATCAGAATAAGTCTTTCTATTCCCATTCCAAAGCCGACACCCGGAACCTCAGGTCCTCCGATGTCTTCAACGAGGTGGTCATATCTTCCGCCTCCGCACACAGTACCCTGAGCCATCTGCTTAACGGAAATAAACTCAAAGGCTGTCTTTGAATAATAGTCAAGGCCTCTTACGATGCCCGGGTCCACTATGTACTCTATTCCCATATCGTCGAGAATGGATTTGAACTCTTCAAAGTGGTCCTTACAGTCGTCACAGAGGTAGTCCAGCATTAACGGAGCTCCCTCAACAAGCTTCTGACACTTTTCACTCTTGCAGTCAAGTATTCTCATTGGGTTCTTATTGAAACGTCCCTTACAGGTTTCGCATAGTTCATCGTATTTATCGGCAAGAAACTCCTTTAAAGCTTCTCTGTGCTTTGCTCTGCAGGTAGGGCAGCCGATACTGTTTATTCTCAGCTCAATTTCCTTCATGCCGAGAGCTTCAAGCATATCTGCAGCAATGCTCACAACCTCAGCATCCGCGAGAGGGCTCATGGTTCCGAACACCTCAACGCCAAACTGGTGGAACTGTCTGTATCTTCCCTTCTGCATCTTTTCGTATCTGAAGCATGGTGTTATATAAAACAGCTTTGTAGGCTGCATCTGCGCATATAAGCCATTTTCAACAAGTGCTCTTGCAACCGGTGAGGTGCCCTCAGGCTTAAGTGTGATGTTTCTTCCGGCGAGGTCATCAAAGGAATACATCTGTTTTTCTACTACGTCAGTTGTATCTCCTACGCCTCTGATAAAAAGCTCGGTGTGCTCAAACATAGGCGTTCTGATTTCCTTCATTCCGTAACGCCTGCATATATCTCTGAAAAGGCCTTCGAGGTATTGCCATTTTCCTGAGCTTTCAGGAAGAATGTCCGAAGTTCCCTTTGGTGCCTGTGTTAACATATTAATCTCCTTTTTTGATGGCAAGCTACCATTATTTTGACCATTAATTATACCAAAAATCCACTATTTTCGCAAGCATCGAATGCTCCCCGACTAATACTCATGAATAAACAATCCTGAACCGAGCTTTGGCTCAAACCAGGTTGATTTTGGCGGCATCAACAGGCCAGCATCAGCTACAGCAATAAGCTGATCAATAGATACCGGATACAGGGCAAATGCTATCTTATAACCGTTTTTTACTCTCTTTTCCAGCTCCGCAAGTCCTCTGATTCCTCCGACAAAATCAATTCTCTTGTCGGTCCTCGGGTCTCCAATACCCAAAACAGGAGCCAGAAGATTGTTCTGAAGAATAGAAACGTCGAGAGAATCAATAGGATCCTCCGAATTGTAAGTTCCTTCCTTTGCTGCCATTTTATACCAGCTGCCTTCTAAGTACATTCCAAACTCATGGAGTGAAGCCGGCCTATACTGACCGAAACCCTTATACTTTTCAACAGTGAATTTCTCACCGATTATTTTCAAAAGTTCTTCAGGACTATATCCGTTAAGGTCCTTTACTACTCTGTTATAATCAAATATTGCCATATCCGTATCAGGGAAGACGCAGGCCATAAAGAAGTTGAATTCCTCTTCACCAGTATAATTCGGATATTCTTCTCGCCTCATAAGTCCGACCTTAACCGCTGATGCGGAACGGTGGTGACCGTCAGCGATATACATATAATCAATTTCCTTATCGAAGAGCTCTGTGATTTTATTTATTACAGCGTCATCACCAACTCTCCATAAAATATGACCAACATTGTTTTCGTCAACTATATCAAACAATGGCTTTTCATCAGTTATTTCCGCTAACAGCTTTGCTATTTCAGGCTTATCCTTATAAGTAAAAAACACTGGCTCAGTATTTCCGTTGCAGTAATCAAACTGGTTAATCCTGTCCTGCTCCTTTTCTACCCTGGTCAGCTCATGCTTTTTAATAGTGCCGTTCAGGTATTCATCTATGGATGCACAGCCAACAAAGCCGGTCTGAGTTCTGCCGTCCATAGTCTGTCTGTAAACATAAAAAATCGGTTTTTCTTCCCTGACAAAAACACCTTTATCAATAAACTTTAAAAGATTTTCATTAGCCTTAATATATACTGACTTTGCATATATATCATCTTCCTCAGGCATATCTATCTCCGACCTGCAAATATGCAGATAGCTGTAGGGCTTACCCTCAGCCATCTCGGTCGCCTCTTCTCTGTTCATTACGTCATAAGGCAGCGATACAACCTCCGCCGCAAGTTTTTCAGCAGGTCTTAAAGCCTTAAAAGGTCTGAATACAGCCATATTTTCTCCCTTCACACATCACGAACCGCGCTAATAAGCCGCCCGCAAAACTCAGCTCCGAATAATCTATCTTCAAAGCATCGTTTTTTATGTTATTTTATTTATCTTCACTATGAACAATATGTACATTCAAATGCTCATATGACATTTCAACTCCATGCCTTCTGAAAGCCGGTACAAGCTCTTCCATCAGAGCATAATATGCCTTCCAGTAGGTTTTTGACTCAGGTCTGGTCCAAGCCCTGACAACATATTCTATATTTGAGTCCTGATATGCACTTATATTAATAAACGGCTCCGGTTCGCTCAAAATGTCGGGAACTGACCTGCACGCATCCTCCAGTGCCTCATGAACCTTATTTACAGGCGAGTCATAAGAGGCTCCAACCTTGATTTCTATCTTAGACAGGTTGCCATCCTCCTCGGTCCCATAAGTGTAATTGACTATCGAAGACTCCGAAACATCACTGTTTGGAACGAAAATCAGCTTTCCGCCCGCAGTTAATATCTGTGTATGTATAAGGCTGATCCGCTGAACAACACCGGCAGCCCCATTTACCTCAACGTAGTCTCCAACCTTAAAGGGCTTGGTAACAAGAATTACAACACCGCCCGCAAAGTTAGACAGCGCCCCCTGTATCGCAAGCGAAACCGCAAGTCCGACAACCGAAAGCACTGCTATGAACGAGGTCATGTTAATGCCAAGTGTCTGGACAACTAACAGAATAGTAATAAACAGAAGCAGATACTTGGTAATCCCGTGAATAAATCCATGCAGGGTTTCATCTATTTTAGACCTGTCCAAAAAACTGTCTAATATTTTCAGTATTAGCTTTGTGGCAATAAGGCATACAACTAAAATGATAACCGCCATAATTATCATACCACCATTAAGCCTATCAAGGTTTACGCCTATTGCCTCAAAAAAATTGTTAATTGCTTTAATCATGATAATCTACTTTTCATCTGCAGGACTGCAGCAGCTCTGCCTTTCTATCAGCTCGTGAGGAAGAATTACCGTTCTGCCATCCTTTTGAACACGACCATCCTCCCGGTTCATGTCAACTATCATTCGCACAGCCTCTTCCCCCATCTGCTTGAGCGGCTGATGAATAACAGTAAGAGCAGGTCTGTAATGTGCAGCTAACTGAATATCATTGAAGCCAACAACAGAAACATCCTCCGGCACCTTATAGCCTTTATCAAAGAGAGCGTTGCAGACACCCATAGCCATAACGTCACTGGTTGCAAATACAGCAGTAGGTACTTTGCCCTTCTCTATCAATTCCGTCATCAGATTATAGCTCTTTACCGGATCAAATTCTCCGTAACAAACAAGGTCTCTGTCTATTATGAGGTTGTGCTCAGCCAACGCTCTTTCAAATCCGCTGTACTGCTCAACTCCGAAGGCATCAATATCAAGACTGTTTCTGAACAGAGCAATCTTTTTGTGTCCAAGGCCTATAAGGTAGTTTGTAATCTCATATGCAGCTCTGAAATTGTCTATTGAAACCGTCGGGCACATCAATCCGCTGGTCTTTCGGTTTACCATAATGGTAGGAATATTTAGCGCGTTAATAGACTTAACAGTTTCAGGCCTGAGCTTTCTCGACATAACAACTATTCCTGCGCAGTTTTTATCGGAAAAGGTTTCAATAAAACGCCCCTCTTTTTGCGGGTCTCCACCGGTAGTGCATACAAAAACCTCATAATCCTGAGCGGCACACGCATCCTCTATTCCATTGAGAATATCACCATAAAACTGATTACCTAAAGCAGGAACAATAATGCCGATGGATGTATTTTTCTGCAGCACAAGATTTCTCGCCACCTGATTAGGCTTAAAGCCAAGCTCCTTTATAGCGGCGTTTACTCTTGTAGCTGATTTTTCACTGACAACCGCAGCCCCGTTTATAACTCTCGAAACCGTTGCTATCGAAACACCGGCACGATCCGCGACGTCCTTAATTGTTGGTTTCACGGTTATTCCCTCCTGTAATCATACTGGTCAGAATATCATGCTATATTATTTTAATGCTTATTTCTGGCTTCTCTTAAGCGTATACCAATAAGCAGTTCCCACGCAGAGAGCACCGCCAATAATATTGCCTATAGTAGCAGGAATAAGGTTATTAGTTACAAAGGTTCCCCAGTTAAGTCCTGCAAGAACGTCAGCAGCCTGAGTTCCGTATACAGCCTTCGCAAGAATACCGGCAGGAATATAGTACATATTTGCCACACAGTGTTCAAAGCCAGAGGTTACAAAGAGCCAGATCGGGAAGAAGCAGCCAAACATCTTGCCTAAAACAGTGTCAGCAGCAAATGCGAGCCAGACTCCGAGACAAACAAGCCAGTTACAGAGAATGCCAGAAAGCAGGACGCCCCAGAAGGACATGCTGACCTTAGATACGGCAATATTTACTGTCACAGTACCGAGAAGCCCTCCACCGCCGTTAAGCTGTCCAATATTAGCAATAATGAGAACTATTATGATAGAACCAATGAAATTTCCAATGTAAACAAGCACCCAGTTTTTGAGCATCTTTCCAATAGTGGTCTTCTTTTCAAATACAGCTGTAATAATAAGCGTATTGCCCGTGAAAAGTTCTGCACCTGTTATTACTACAAGCATAAGTCCAATAGCAAAGAGTGCGCCCGCAAGACATCTTCCAAGTCCGTAGGTCGATGGGTCTGAAAGCAGGTTAAACGCTGCCATATTGGAGCCCTGAGCAGCAAGTGCTATGAAAGCTCCTGCCAACACTCCCATGATGAGAAGGTATATAACGCTTCTTTCCGCTTTTGCTTTTCCGGCATTTACCGCTGCATCAACGATTTCAGCCGGTGCTAAGAAATTTTTATCCATTTTTACTCCTTTGCGCTGCTTGCGCTGTGTGTTTTAAAAGAATCATGGAAGTAACTGCTCCTACTCCTCCCGGAACAGGCGTAATTGCTTCGACTAAAGGCTCAATCTTCTCGTAGTCTGCGTCTCCGCACATTTTTCCCTCTCTAAAGTTAATTCCTACATCTATTACTGTGTTCCCCTGTGAGAAAAAGTCAGGTCCGAAGTACCCGGCCTGTCCCACACCGGTAACGACAATATCAGCCTTTTGGGTATGTTCCTTTATGTCCCTGGTTTTTGAGTGACACAAAGTAACAGTTGCGTTTTTCTTTAACAGAAGCTGTGATAAAGGTTTACCAAGCACCATGCTCCTATTGACTATTACCGCATCAGCTCCCTCGATTTTCACTCCGTAAAAATCCAATATTTCCATAACAGCTTCAGGCGTACACGGGGAAAAGGTGTTTTCACTTCCGAGAAAGACACCTGCTAAGCTCTCAGGATTCATGCAGTCAACATCCTTTTCTATTGGTATCAGGCCTGCAATTTTTTCCTCGTCAAGCTGTTCAGGTAAAGGTCTGAAAACTAAAATACCGTGAATATCCGGATTGTTACTTACATTTTTTACCAGCTTTTCAAATTCCTGCTGTGAAACGCTTTGAGAGGCTTCAAAAACCTCTACAGCAATATCAACCTTTTCGCAGTTAGACTTCACGCGCTTCTCATAAGCAAGATCATCAGGTCTTTCTCCGGCCCTGATAATTGCAAGGGTCGGATTAATTCCTCTCGTGCGGCAAGCCTCCACCGCGGCACGAACCTCCTCACGAATTTTCGCAGCCACAGCAGTACCGCTCAGTACTTTAGCCAATGGTTAATTCCTCCCTTACATAGTTGAAGACTTTATTCTCGAGATAAGAGCCCTCTTCCACTATCTGATTTAATCGGTTTTCAATAGTTTTTATCTTTTCGTGGTCCTTCATCAGCTTAAGGTTGATTAAAACATTGAGCTGTGCCGCTCTGATTGCAGCTCCGCAAAAGGCAGCCCCGCAGCCGGCATCACTGACAGCAAGCCGCGAGCCCTTAAGAGCATAATCATCCATCAAACGCAGAACCTTTAGACAGGCCTCTGCAATTGCCATTGGAGAACCAGCCGCCACCACAAGCATTTCCTGAATAACCCTTTCCTTCTCAGCCTTTTCCTCATCAGTCGCTGAAGGAAGTCCGTAAGCTTCAGCCAAGGGCTTAAAGGCCTCAGCATCGCCGTCTATCAAACGGGTAAGTTCCCGAGTCAACGCCTCTGATTTTTCAAGCAGCAGCTTTATTTCAGCTTCAACCTCGGCATATTTCTTTTTTCCGGTAGTAAGATTTCCAACCATGGAGCCGAGAGCAGACCCCAAAGCACCAACCAGGGCCGCAGCACCACCACCGCCAGGTACAGGCTCCTTTGAAGAAAGCACCTCAACAAAGCTTTCAATGTTCAAGCTGTCTGTCAACATATTTATTCACCCATAAAACTTTGATAAATTTTAAACAATCCTTCAAAAACAACCAATCAGACTTGCCAACGACAAATCTGATCAGTCTATTATTCATAATATTTACCAAAATAAAGCATAATTTGTCTTGTTATACTTAGTTTTGACTCTAAAGATTATCTTCTTAGAACAGACCGGAAATCTTTCCTTCCTTATCTACATCGATAGCCTCAGCAGCAGGAACCTTAGGGAGTCCAGGCATGGTCATAATGTCGCCTGTTAAAGCTACTACAAAGCCCGCTCCTACGCTCGCCTTGGCAC
Organism: Firmicutes bacterium UBA1768; assembly: GCA_002315335.1. GTDB lineage: Bacteria > Bacillota > Clostridia > Peptostreptococcales > Anaerovoracaceae > UBA1768. The sequence continues at coordinate 8,695 of DCGW01000072.1, forward strand.
TTCTTACGCTGACTCTGAAGCCTGAAGGTCTGCCAAGCTTTTTTGCATCATCTGAAAGTGAGTATTGGGTTTTTGCAATACATACAGGAAGATTTCCAAAGCCGTTAGCTTCAATCTCATCGATTTCCTTTCCTGCCTTACCGATAAAGTCAACTCCATCAGCACCATATACCTTAGTAGCAACAGCCTCAATCTTTTCTCTGATTGAAAGGTTGGTGTCATAGGTGAAACGGAAGTTGTTTTCTTCCTCATCAATAGCTCTGATAACCTCTTCAGCAAGCTTCTTGCCGCCTTCGCCGCCCTTTGCCCATACCTGTGAAAGTACGGCATTTACGCCAAGCTCCTTGCACTTCTTTTCAATGAAGTCCATTTCAGCCTTAGTATCTGTCGGGAATTCGTTGATTGCAACAACAGCAGGAAGACCAAAGTTCTGTGTGATATTTTCAACATGCTTGAGGAGGTTTTCAATACCAACCTCAAGTGCCGGAATATTTTCGTTGTTTAAATCAGCCTTTGCCACACCACCGTGGTGCTTAAGAGCTCTTGCGGTTGCAACTATTACAACAGCATCAGGCTTTAAGCCGCTCATTCTGCACTTGATATCAAGGAATTTTTCTGCTCCGAGGTCAGCACCGAAGCCAGCCTCAGTAACAACATAATCACCAAGCTTGAGAGCCATTTTTGTAGCCATAACTGAGTTGCATCCGTGTGCAATATTAGCAAAAGGTCCGCCATGAATAAACGCAGGAGTATGTTCAAGTGTCTGTACGAGGTTTGGCTTAAGCGCATCCTTCATAAGTGCTGCAACAGCACCCTCAGCCTTAATATCACCTGCAGTTACAGGCTTTCCGTCATAGGTATACGCGAGAATCATTCTTGCGATTCTTGCCTTTAAGTCTTCTATATCTGATGCCAAGCAGAGAACAGCCATAACCTCAGAAGCAACAGAAATGTCGAAACCGTCTTCTCTCGGAGTTCCGTTAGGCTTTCCGCCGAGACCGTCTACTACAAATCTTAACTGTCTGTCATTCATATCGAGGCAGCGCTTCCACACTATTCTTCTTGGATCAATTCCAAGTGAATTGCCCTGCTGAATATGGTTGTCA
>DCGW01000092.1 GCA_002315335.1 Firmicutes bacterium UBA1768
ATTTTCTCCAAACGCTACTGTGACAAGGGCGCAAGCGGTAACCTTCCTCCAACGTATGGCAAATGTATCTGAAGCTGATACGGCTAAGGCAGATGTTGAAGAAAGTCCATTCGTTGACATATCAAGCACGGATTACTACTATAATGCGGTCCTGTGGGCAAAAAAAGAAGGAATATCAGATGGCACGGGCAAGGACAAATTTTCACCGAATGCAACCTGCACACGAGCACAGGTTGTAACCTTACTTTATCGGGTTTTTGAGAAATAACGTAATAGCTGACAGATGGGTTTTGCATGCATGACCGCAACTATTGTCTGCGTTGAATCCCATCTCGACGCTTACCGTATTGACCGCGAGGCTGCAGGTTGGACTGAAGAGGCAGGATATCCGGAAGGGTATGTTCATGAGTATCAGAAGAGGAAGTAAGGAGGTTTTATAAAATGGAAAATAAAAGAGCTCTATCCGTTCGGAAGAGGATTTTTGTATAAAAAATTTCTTTTATGTTTTTTAGGGGTATTGAGATTAATCTGTCATTTCTAAGATAATGAACAACTTGATGAAAGGAAAACTTATGAAAAAACTATTAGTTATATTACTGACTTTGGTGATGGTATTCTCATTTGCGGCCTGCGGAGAAAAGACTGAACCCGCTGCATACGAAGCGACCGCAAACTCAATTGACCTTGGCGGCGGACTTGGGGAGTATAGTCTTGAAGGTACTGCATGCGGTCAGTATGAGGTAATAGACACTCCTGAAGAATGGGTGTACGATGGCTACGAGGTTATTACCTATGCAGACTTAGATTGTGATGTACCGTACATTACTGTTTATCGCTGGGATAAAGCTGGAATGACCCTCGATGAGGTTGCTCAGGAATTTGCAGACGAGTATTCAGAGGGCTATTATCAGAATATGACGGACCCTAATTTGAATCAGGAGTCAAAGTATTTCTTTGGACACTTCGAGTTTGAAGGCGATTTCTATTATTGGGATTCTTTTATTCTTGAAGATGGAGATGACTTTGTAGAGATTGATTTCTGCAGCAAGACAAATGAAATTGCAATAGGTGACACCGGAGTTTATGCTTGGGTTCCTTCAGGATATACCGATGGGAATGAGCAGGAGTATATAGACTACGGAACCTTATTCGTAGGTGATTATGCAGAGGAGTATGACTTATCAGAAATATGGCTTTTAGGACCGGTAGAGGGATATACAGACTATGAATATGACTTATGGTATTGGAGTGACCTTTATCCAGATGGACTCCCTATTTCTGAGGAAGAATATAATAAGATTATTGAAAAGGGAATAACTGAAGAATCCATCAATGAATATTATGATGCTTTTGGCGTTGAGGTAATGTATGCTTCGTTGTTTAATAATACAGAATATCCATATAATGGTTCGGTCATCGCATTAAATAAAGACGGGAAAAACTATGGAACAGAAATAAGATTTGAAGTCAATGGAGAGATATATTTTGTATGGGTTAAATTCGATGAGGATATAGCCCCTGCAATCGGCGACAGCTTCCTTGCTTCCCTGCACACAAAGTAAAGCTTAGGAGAGAATAAACTTTATTCCTTAGCCCGGGCTTACGGAATAATATTAAAACTACGAATACGCTCTATGCTATATGAAGGCATGGAGCGTGTTTTATTGACTTGTGTTTTTTTAGGGAACGGATACCCTAATGTTAGTAATTGCAATTTTTCATGTAATTGTATACAATGAAGGATATTTACAGATTATTAAAAGGAGAATCTTCTAATGAAAAAACTATTCACAAATGACAATTTCTTTTTAGCGATGACTATGATAGGCTTCTTTGGAATGATTATCAGTGTCATTCTCGGATTTATTTTATACCCTGAAATGTATTCTACCTGGATTCTGAATATTGCATTGGCACTATGTAATTTGTTTCTGCATGTTTCGTATAAAAAGCACAGCAAGAACGTGATGAAGGGCTTAATGGGTGCTGTCTTGTTCGGCGGCGTAATATATGCCTTTGATGCTCTCTCGTGGAATGAGAGCACTATTGACTATGTGTGCTCAATTCTGATTCTTGTGATGATTATTGGGATTTTTGTAACGCATTTCTGTATCAATTCGGAACATAGTTCGAAGCCAGGTCTAATTAAGCTTAATCAATTTATTATCTTGATTATTATTGTTCCAGTAGTTGTTTGGAATGTTGATTGGATGATTAAATATGATGATATTATGTTAAGACTGTTTTGTCTGGTGTTAATGATTGGGTGGTCATGCGTAATGGCTTCCATCGTCTGTATCGAATCACGTCTCGATGCCTACCGACTTGACCGCGAGGCTGCGGGTTGGACTGAGGAAGCCGGATATCCGGAAGGGTATGTGCATGAGTATCAGAAGAGGAAGTAAGGAGGAAGTCTGTTATGGAAAATAAAAGAGTTGTGCCTGTATGGGTGAGTGTGGTGCTGCTGACAATCTGTGTAATAACCCTGATTATTCAAATTAAAGCACTTGTATTATCAATCAATCCATTTAACCCTTATGTTTTTGTGAACATAGTATTCTATGTGCTCGCAATTCTGTCAGCTGTGTTCTACTGCCTTTATGGTTACAAGAAAAGTGCGGCAAAGTTCTTTTTCTTGACAACTGTATTTATGCTTTTGACAGAGTTTACAGCAGTGATTGTAAATGTGTCGTATACAGAGGTTCTGCCTGCTGTTTTTGGTGTTGTAGCATGTTGCTGCTTATCAGTTTTGTCTTTTTCGAAAGATCTCGGCAAGACAAAATCGTTTGCTTTTAGCTGGATTGTTGCCTGTGTATATCTTTTGAATACAATAAACTTTGTGATTAATTGGGGCACTGCATATTTAGTCACCATTGCATTCAACAATCTTTCAATTGCAGTAATTTTCCTGCTTATGGTCTACGCCAAGTACCAGGACAAGGCTGCTCGCGGAACGAAGTAAGGACTTTGTGAAGCGGACTTTTGTATAAAGAATTTTTTTGTGTTTTCTATGGGGTATTGAGATTAAGCTGTTATTTCTAAGATAATGAACAATTTGAAGAAAGGAAAACTTATGAAAAAATTATTAATAGTATTGCTGGCATTTGTGATGGTATTCGCATTTGCTGCTTGCGGAGAAAAGACAGAGCCTGCTGCAGACGAAGCGCAGCCTGTAACTTCAATTGACCTTGGCGGCGGACTCGGTGAATATAGCCTTGAAGGGTCTGATTGTGGACAAAATTATGAAGCTATTGAAGCTGGCGAAGAATGGCAGGCTGAAGGCTATGAAGTAACCTTATATGCCGACTTAGAAAGCAATGTACCTTACATTGCCGTATATCGTTGTGCAAAGGACGGTAGAACACTCGATGAAATAGCACAGGAAATGGCAGATTTGTACGCTGATGGATATTTCCAGACTATGAAAGACCATAATTATGGTTGTGAGTCAAAGTACCTCTGCGGAAAGATTGAAGATGAAAGCGACTTCTATTATTGGACAGGAATGATTATGGAAGATGGCGACGACTTTGTAGAAATAGACTTCTTCAATAAGACAGAAGAAATTGCAATCGGTGACACAGGAGTTTATGCATGGGTTCCTGTAGGCTATACCGACGAACTGGATGAGGAATCAATCGAGCACGGAGCTGTATTCGAGTGTTCTTACAGCGAAGAATGCTACTTCCCGTACTTTTGGATAGGTGAATATCCCGAAACTAATCTATATGATTATGACACATGGTATTGGAGCGATGTTTATCGTGACGGACTTCCAATCACAGAAGAAGAGTACAACAAGATTGTTGAAAAAGAGTGGAATTTTGATACCTGCAAAGAATACTACAATGCTTTAGGTGTTGATGTTGTATATGCTTCAATTGAAAATGATGAAGAATTACCATATAATGGTGAAATCTATTCATTAGATATAGACGGTAAGCACTATGCTACAGAATTAGCCTTTGCAATTGACGGTACTTACTATATTGCATGGCTTGGAAGCAAATTAGATCCTCGTCCTGCAGTTGGAGGAACCTTCCTTGCTTCCCTGCACACAAAGTAAAGCTCAGGAGAGGATGCTATTTATACCTCGGCCCGGGCTTACGGAATAATATTAAAACTACGAATACGCTCTATGCTATATGAAGGCATGGAGCGTGTTATTTTCTTGTAAGGAAGAAATTATGTTTGTGGCCGCCAAGAGTAAGAAATTTATAGAAGCTGGTGGAGATAGTCCGAGGATTTGAGTGAGCCCTCTGGGGGAGCGAGTGATCGCTGCCTGGAGGGATTTTTTTATTTTGCCATAAAGTAGCAAATAAAGTAGCAAATAAAGTAGCAAATAAAGTAGCAAATAAAATAATATGTGGTATACTAATATGGATAGGAGGTGATTGCTAATGAATCTTGGTGTTGAGACAGAAGTCATAGAATTTAAAAAAACAACCGGAGAATTGCGTGAGGGAATTGTGTCGATTGCTTCCATGTTGAATAAAAATGGTTATGGAACGCTATATTTTGGAATAAAAGACAATGGAGATGTTTTTGGACAGCAAATAGGCGATAGAACACTGCGAGAGGTATCGCAGGCTATTGCAAATTATATTAAACCACAAATCATACCTACTATCACCTTAGAATTGCTGGATGAGAAGAATGTGATAAAGGTGTATGCCGAGGGTTCAAATAGCCCGTATTCTGCTTATGGTAAATACTATATGCGGTCAGCAGACGAAGACAGAGAATTGTTTCCGGAGCAGTTGAGAGCTTTAATGCTGAGGATAGCAGAGCAGGATCATCTTGCAAAGGCAGAAAGCAATGTACAACAGTTATCTTTTTCGCAATTAAGAATGATGTATTCAGCTAAAGGATTAACTGTAAATGATGAACACTTTGAAGAGAATATAGGTATTGTACTTGAAAACGGCAAATATAATACAATGGCACAGCTTTTAGCAGATAAGAACGATGTATCCATTAAGGTTGTAACCTTTAGAGGGGAAGATAAAAGTGAACTGATAAAACGTAACGAATATGGATACAAATGCTTAATCGTTGCAATGGATCAAGTTCTTAATTATATTGAAGCGTTAAATGATACAAATGTTTCGGTTGGAACACATCAGCGTGAAGAAGAAAAGCTATTTGATATGAAATGCTTTAGAGAGGCATGGGTGAATGCTTGTCTTCATACAAAGTGGGAAAAGCTTAATCCTCCGGCAGTATATGTTTTTAGGGACAGAATAGAAGTGATATCTACCGGTGGATTACCTGAGGATTTATCGGTTGAGGAATTTTACCGCGGAATAAGCAGACCTGTAAATATCAGACTCCAGAAAATACTGGGACAACTTGGATATGTTGAACAAACAGGTCATGGCATACCAATGATTGTACAGATGTATGGGCGCCAGGCTTTTGAGATTTTTGACAATTATGTAAATGTGGTAATTCCTTTTAGTCTAAATAATCAAATCGATCCTGCCAATGATGCCTGCAATCATCCGGAGCTAAATGATTCTCAGAGGAAAATACTTAGATTACTGGGGGACAATGCAGGAACCACAATAAAGGAACTTGTGGGAAAAAGTGGATTGAGTGATGGATATGTAAGAAAAATTATCAATCAATTAAAAGTAAGTAATGTGATTGAACGTGTTGGGTCGAACAAAAAAGGCTACTGGAAAATAAAATCGTAGTAACAAGCAGTAAAACCTTCACAAATCACAAATAGGTGCACTTAATCAATTCAAACCGTCACCCGTCATCTATTCTAGTTTTGATAAATCAGATTTATGTAGCTGTTATTGCTATTGATATGCTTCCATCGCTAAAATCTATACTTAAATAATTCCATTGAACAGTTTGGAAGTGGTTTTAAACGAATAGACAGCCTTTGTAAAGACTCAGGAATAAAGTATTCGTATGAAGCGACCGATGAAGGTTTTAAGCTGATTTTGTATAGGAGATTGCTTCAGAATGTCACTGTAAATGCCACTCAAAATGTCACTGTAAACAAAACTGAACAGGCGGTACTTGCCTTGCTAAAAATGCTTCCGGATTATACAAGAGAGCAACTGGCTGATGCCACATCTAAGACAGTAAGAACGATGCAGCGAGTATTGAACTCTTTGAGGGATAAGAATCTGATTACACGAGAAGGCAGCGACAAAGATGGAAAATGGGTTATTAAGAAGTGAATTGAATGATTCTTTCAAGAAGGGCACTATATCAGAACAGGAATAGGTGAGTAATATGCCTGATGTTATTTCAAAACTAAAAGATAAAAATGATAAATCCGCACCTGAGAAATAGAAAATCGTGAAAAGTCACCCTGTCAAACGCAGGTAAAATTACAGATTAGTTATTATGTGAAATATTTCCATTCACGCTGATGCACACTATGGCAGGCATAATATTATCTTGTACTACCGGACATCGGATTTTAGGGGATGAATATTGTCTCGCTCGACCTGACGTTAGACTTTTTAGCTCGCAGCATGTGGAGTGCGTCTGTATACTGTCAAAAAAATAGAATAAAGAAGCTTAAAATGGCTTGAAATCAAGGGGTTTTCGAAGTTCGCCCGAGTGGAGCGGGCTTCGAGGACCCTTTTTTTCGTTGGGTTGACAATAGCATTGTAGCTTAAATCTCAGCAGGTTGGAGACCATATGCAGCATTTGGGATATAAGGAGGAATATCCAAATGACAGATGAACAGAAATGCTCGCTTTGGAGGCACCAAGCTATGAGTGGGCTCGATGGAAGAAATGAAATCATCTACCAGATGACTATGAGCAGTGCTCGTCAGATGCTTGAAAAAGGCCTTATTACTACCAAAGACTATAGAGATTTTGAAGAAAAAATGCAGCAAAAATATAACCCTGTAATTGGCGTATTATTCTCCGACATTGACTTGATATAGTGCGGATAGTATGGGAATATGCAGTGACGAAAGGAGGAAGTCTTATGGCAAGAATTATTAATATAACGCCAACCATTCCTAAGATAAAGCCAAAGCTCAGGGTTTGTGCATATGCAAGAGTTTCTGTTGAAGCATTGATGCAATCCTTGTCAGCACAGGTAAGCTATTACAGTTCGCTTATTCAAAACAACCCTGAATGGGAATACGCAGGAGTATATGCTGATGAAGGAATAACAGGAACGAGCACCCTTCATCGAGATGAGTTTAAGAGATTAATCAAAGACTGCGAGGCCGGGAAAATAGACATGATACTAACCAAGAGCATCAGCAGATTTGCCAGGGATACAGTTGACTGCCTGAACACTACAAGGCGCCTGAAGGAGCTTGGGATTCCGGTATATTTCGAGCGTGAGAAGATAAACTCAATGTCAGAGGATGGTGAGCTGATGCTTACACTTCTTGCATCCTTTGCCCAGGAGGAGTCAAGAAGCATCTCGGAGAATATCAAATGGGCAACAAGAAAGAAGTTTGAACAGGGAATACCAAATGGTCACAAAGCGCCTTTCGGCTATAAGTGGGATGGAGAAATGTTCAGAATCATCCCGGAAGAAGGCGAAGTGGTAAAGGAAATCTATAGAAGATACCTTGCTGGGGAATCTGCTTATAGCATAGCAAAGACTCTTTCGGAGAGAGGCGTAACAGGACAGACGGGCTCTCCTATGGAGCAAACAACCATAAAGGACATTTTATCAAACTCCTCATATACAGGAACCATGACGCTTCAGAAGCATTTCTTTTCTGAGAATCATAAAAGAAAGAGGAACAAAGGCGAACTGCCAATGTATCTTGTTGATGATATGTTTGAGCCTCTTGTTTCTGAAGAGGATTTTGAGAAGGCAGGGGTTATAAGAAAAGAGAGGGCAACTAATAATCGGGAGAATCTCACAGTCTTTTCCGGCAAGGTAAAGTGTGGATACTGCGGATGCGGTGTGAGCCGTAGGAACTCTAATGATAAGAAAAAATGGGTGTGTAATACTAAGGAGAAAAGAAAGGCCTGCAAGTGCAGACTTATATATGAAGAGGAACTCATAGAAAGCACCATTAATGTGGTTGGAAATAAAGAGGACTTCGAGAAGATTATTCTTTATAACGATCGCATAGAATACATTCTTTCAAACGGAAAAAGAAAGAGCGTGAATAGAAAACTTGATAATGCTTTTAGGGGTAAAGTCTGGTGCGGCACATGTGGTAGTAAGTGCGAGAGAGACAACTGGGGGAAAGGTAAAAAGGTATGGTGCTGCTCTCAATTAAGAAGTAAATGCCATATGAAAAGACTTTCCGAGGAGGAACTTATAAAAGCTTCTGAGAGCCTGCTTGGGGAGAACTATAAGGGAGTGGTTGCAACTGATGTTGATAGGATAGTAATCTTTGATGATAGAGTAGAATTTGATGGGGTGGGAACATGGCAAAGACAGTAAGAAAAATACCGGCTACACTGAACCTTTTCAGTTCTGAGCCTGTAACAAGAAAAAGACGAGTGGCAGGCTATGCGAGAGTATCTACAGACCATGAAGAACAGGCCACAAGCTATGAGGCTCAGATGTCATATTATAAAGGATACATTGAGGGAAGAGACGACTGGACCTTTGCCGGAATGTATTCAGACGAAGGCATAACTGCAACAAACACAAAGAAGCGAGATGGCTTTAATAGAATGATTGATGATGCTCTTTCTGGGAAGATTGATTTAATCATTACTAAGTCCGTCAGCCGATTTGCCAGAAATACCGTAGACAGCCTTACGACCATAAGAAAGCTGAAGGAGAAAGGCATTGAGGTCTATTTTGAGAAGGAGAACATCTGGACTCTTGATGCTAAAGGCGAGCTGATGATAACTATTATGAGCAGTCTTGCACAGGAGGAAAGCAGGAGCATTTCAGAAAACACTACCTGGGGCAAGAGAAAACGGTTTGCTGATGGCAAGTGCAGTGTTGCTTATAGCTGGTTTCTTGGCTACGATAAGGATTTTAAAATAAATGAAGAACAGGCCAAAACTGTTAAACTCATCTACAAGCTTTTCATCAGCGGACTGTCTATGTATGCAATAACGAAGGAACTTGTAAAAAGAGGAATAAAGTCACCCTCCGGAAATGATAACTGGCAGATCAGCACAGTGAAGTCGATATTGACGAATGAGAAATACAGAGGCGATGCCCTTCTTCAAAAGCAGTACACTTCGGATTTTCTTGAGAAGAAACGAAAGAAGAACAAAGGCGAGATACCTCAGTACTATGTGGAAGAGCATCATGAGGCAATCATCCATCCCAAGCAGTTTGACTTTGTGCAGACAGAGATAGCAAGAAGGGAGAAGAAGGGCAGATACAGCGGAGTAAGCATTTTCTCAAATAAGATTAAATGCGGGTGCTGCGGAGGATGGTACGGCTCAAAGGTCTGGCACTCAACCGACAAGTACAGGAAAGTTATTTATAGATGTAATAAGAAGTATAGCAAGGGCGTCGCACCTTGCGATACACCTCATTTGACAGAGGAAGAGATAAAGAAGATTTTCCTAAAGGCCTTGAACAAGATTATAGATATAAAGGAAGAAACGACTCAAAACTTATATGAGCTGATGGAAGAAGTCTGCAGGATGGATGAGTTAATAGAAGAGCAGAGCGCAATTGAACAGGAGCTAAGCGTTATCGCAGAGAGCCTTGAAAGCCATATAAGAGAAAATGCCAGAGTGGCACTTAACCAGGAGGAATATGCCAAGAAAGAGGAAGGAATCAGAAGTCTTTATAGCGAAAAGCATGACAGGTATCAGGAGGTCAGCGACTTCATCAAGGATAAGAGTGATACGAAGGAAGAACTGGAGAACTTCATAAAAAGCCTAAATGACCTGACCGGAGAGCAGACGGAATTTCGGGAAGAACTGTGGGGCAGCTTAGTTGAGTACGTAGAGGTTAAGGAGAAATGCAGAGTTGTGTTTCGAGGCGGGATTGAAATAGAGGTATAGGAAGAGGGTGCCTGGATGTGGGCGATAATTCAGTATGCCAATAAAAGGAGCCCCCCTGACTTTTTCTCAGGGTAAGGTTCCGTTTGGTAAAATTCGGGACGTTAATTTAATAATTTACAAAATAATTTACAGTCAGGGCACTTATCTCATTTTACTATTGACTTTTTTCGGGGGGGGTAATGTAAAATGGTATACAGTTAGATTATTTAGGCCTCTAAATCATTTCTAGAGGCTCGGTTGAAAGGAGTAAAAAATATGAAAAAAGTTGATACAAAAGAATTAAGAATGGTTGATGCAGGTAAATTTTATGGGTTTGAAGGAAACGATTATGAAATTGGCTTTTATATTGATGGAATTAAGGATATAATGTTTATTTTTTTTATTGAACCTATAAATTTATATTTACAGATAGGTCTTAACGAAGGGAATTTCGTCAGATCTTTACAGATCCCTACATTGCTTTCATTATTTAGTGAAGATGACGATTAGCAACAAGCTTATTACACAAAAGAATCTTACATCACTTTAACAGAGTAATTTCTTACTTTCTTACAGAATTATCAGCCTGTAAAAAAATGTACATGCCACACTTCTTTTATATAGTGTACAAAAGTACGTGGTATTATATAAATAATAGTAACCGGTAAATAACCCGTGCCTTTAAAAAGGATCAAAAAACCTTAAAATCAAATAAGAGGTATTTTGATTCTTTTTAGTTTAAATGCAACGAGGTGAAACGAATGGATTTAGTTACAAAATTAAAACTGCAGGAATGGTCTCAGGACTTCGTCAAGCAGTATACTTGCAATTTTCAAGAAAATATTCAGTTTCTTACCTAATTTATTGAAGAGCTTATTTAGCATCTTTAAATAATGTTAAACCACCCATCTGGCAATGCTGCTGGATGGGTGATTTCTCTTCTTATCCTCATAACGATTAGGGGGTGCAAAAAGGGGGTGCATTTTTGAGTTTTTCCAGACTATCGTTAAATGGTATACGATTACAGCTGTTTTTAGTCTGAAAAAACACTCGTCAAAAGACGAAAGTTCTGTAAGAAAAGCCGGATTCCAGTCTATCATACGAAAAAATGCACACCTCCTCAAAATCAAGCAAAAACCTCCGCGAGAAACGGCTAAATTGCAAAAATCATGCAAAAATTGTATCAATCTGCGTGTGACAATGAAGGCGTTCCCTTGTGGATTTTTTGGCAGTGCCTATTATTCATCCCAGTTGTCATCGTCCTCAGCTCTGCGCCTTTCTTCTTCCTCTTCTTCGTCGAGCATAGCAAGAAAGGCAATTTCATTAGCTTTTTCCCAGGAATTAAGTTTTCCATCATGATCAAAATCAAACATTCCTCCAAAAATTCCATTAAACATAGTGTTACCTCCTGAATTGTTTTTTTAGTAGTGATTTAAGCGATGCTGATTTGTTCAGCAGGGGTAGGCTGGAAAATGGTTCAGCTAGGCCGGTCGCTTTTGTTGTTATTATTATGCCTGGGGCATATGTACATTTTTTTGTAGACATCTAATTTCCGCTAGAAAAAAGTTAAAAATGAAAAGATTTTCGAGTATGATGAACTCGGAGGCGGATTTTGGAAAACGGCTATAAGAAGATTTATGCCTTAGATTTTTTGTTAAATGAAAGGGCTTTAGAAGAGTGTTGGGATATTATGTCTATACTGATTGCTTTTGAAACGATTGATGAGTCATAATTTATAGTTCAATTGAAATATTGTGTCCCCGACGGTTTGAAGTTATAATATTACTTTGAAAAAGCTGAAAGGAGAAACGAATAATGGTTGCTACTAATCAGAAAAAGGTTTCCAGATATATAATAAGTGTTGGATTAAAAGACAAAAATGATAAAAAACAAAAGATATCACCTATGAAAGTCGGAAGAATCATGAGGAAAACCCTTTCGGAATATAGCGTAGGTTACAGTGCAGTTATCCACAGAGGCGGATATCAACACCTTGACGAAGCTTATGTGTTTGAAAACAGTTTGAGTGTATCGCTGATAGATGTTCCCGTAGAAACAGTAAATGCAATTGCCGAAAAACTTTGCAGAGCATTCAATCAGGAATCTGTATTAATAACAAAAGACGAGGTTAATCAATACTCAGTGCTAAACGACTGAAAAGCGAATAATGGGCATAATAATATGCCGCACAATTCACGGATTTAATCCTCAACGGGTTTTTATACGCCAATCTCCAAAAAGCAAAGCTCCATCCTTTCGAATGGGGCTTCGAAATTTGAACTCGATATTTATGAGTCGTATATCGAGTAGCGACACACATTTGAGCTCGACCTTATTTTAGTTGCATATCGAGCAGCAACAAACATTTGAACGAAATAATTCCGTCTCTAAAGTTATTATATGCTAAAAAAAGAAATAACAACATATTTTTTATGAATTAATTATTATTAGGAGTTGAAGTATCATACAGAAGTCCCGGGAAAGGTCCGGGTTCTGAGGTATGAATGTCTATCGACCGAAGGCAAGGCTCATTTTCTCCACCAGCTCCGGCTTACTTTTCACGCCCAGCTTTTCGTATATCTTGTTGTATCTGTTTGCCACGGTTCGCTCTGAAACACCGCAAATTCCGGCAATCTTTTTATTAGTAAAGCTCTCAATCGCATAGAAGACATAACGGTAATCGCTTTTCGACAGCTTTGCGTATACGCTTGTCTTTGTGTTTTTCTCGGCAAAGCAGGAAAATCTCTCGAATATTATATCGCTGGTCTGTCGGATTCGATCCGCGAAGGCTTCGGGATATTCGACTAGCACCTCATTGAACGCATCGGTGTAATATGCCTCGGCATCCGCAACCCTGAAAAGAAGACCGTGCTCATACGCCAAGCGGACCGCCTGCCGCAGATGGTATTGTATGGATTCTTTGTTGTTTGCACTGTAATGGTAAATAAACAGAAGTAAGTGCAGCTCCTGTGCCTCCACATAGTATCCGTCACGCTCCATGAGTCTGCACAGCGTATCGAATGGCTCGGTGCATTTTGTGTTTGTTGTTTCCGAATTGTTCCCGTCGTAATTAATAGCCGACAAAAGAGCATTCATATACCACGCGGAGGAATGATACTCGTAGGCGGGATCGGTATTCAGCTTTTCAGGGATTCTTCCGAACTGACCGATGATGAAATCGAGCCACGTAAGAAACAGCTCCATCTCTTTTTTATGCGGAAAATCGCCCGAAAGTAAATGATTCATACCGAAATAGTATGTCTCCCAGCTGATATGATTGTCGTATTCCACAGAGAGCACGCACATAAAAAACTGCGCGCAGAGCTTCACATAGATGCTTCCGGCATTCTCGGCGAGTTCTTCAAACGCAGTCTTCGCCTTTTGAAATTCACAGGCAAACAAATCGACCTGAGCCTGACGCAGTCTTACCTCCTCCGGGGAAAGCGGTGGAACAAAGCTGTCCTCGGGGAAATTGATATACAGCGGGAAGCGGAAGAAATGCGCGGTTTGCTCCTCCTTCGCTTTTTTTGTTCTGCCGTCAAGGGGCTTCGGGGCGTTTTTTGGTATCAGCCAGTTCCGCCCGACGATCTTAGCTCCTTCGATCCGGCCGCTTCTGGCGAGCCTGCCGATGCGCGAGGTGTCAATGCCCCAGAGCCTTGCCGCTTCTTTTACCGAAATAAATTCCATTTTTCGGTCTCCTTTCGATCTTCAATAACCTTTAATAAGGCTAATATAAACGTGCCGAAAAGTCAAGTATAAGGCTGAAAAACGGACATTTTATAGTGTTCCACTCAAAAAAACGTGTTTTCAGTTGTTTTCAGGCCCGAAATTTGCACAAAAGTCATGTCGGAATTACCATTACATTTTTCAGTATTATACTATATACTTACTATGTACTTTTATGTACAAATCTTTTTTTGAGGTGCGAAAATGAAAAAACTATTTACTAATGACAAATTCTTCTTGGCAATGGTACTTGTATCCATTCTTCTGTGCATTGCAAATGCAATCATTGCGATTGTTGCATCCACATATATTTCAGTAGCATTACTAGCTATAGGATACGCCGCTTTATGTCTCGTTCTTTATACTTCCTATAAAAACCACAACAAAAATGTTATGAAGGGCATTATTGGTGCGCTTCTTATGCTTCTTGTGGTAAACGCTGCAAAGTTCATATTGAATCTATCTACTCCGGGTTGGACAGAATATCCAGCTTTGGCTATTATATCTGCTGCTGTGATTGCTTTTATTTTTATCAACCACTTTGTTATCAACTCAAACCGTTCTGCAAGCCCAGTCAATATTATGCTTAATAAGATTGCGCTTACGTTGTATGCTATAGTAAGTATCGTTTGGTCTGTTTTGGATGCTGTGTATTTTGGCGGAGCATTATACATTGTACTCTCTTTTATTTGCGCAGTTTCTATTCCTTGCATCATTGCTGTCATCGTCTGCGTAGAATCCCGTCTTGACGCTTATCGTCTTGACCGCGAGGAGGCGGGTTGGACTGAGGAAACGGGCTACCCCGAGGGCTACGTCCACGAGTATCAGAAAAAGTAATCAACCATACTCCGAGGACGGAAACGCTTTTCACTATACACACCATATGAGGTGCGATGCCTATGATCGAAATACAACATCTGAAAAAACAATATGAAGCCTCCACACCGTTGGAGGATGTCTCCGTCACCATTCACAAGGGCGATGTTATTGCGGTAATCGGGCCGTCCGGCACGGGTAAATCCACGCTTTTACGGTGCATCAACCTTTTGGAAACGCCCACATCGGGGCGCATTCTGGTGGACGGCGAGGATATCACAGACCCGAAGTGCGACCTGAACCGTGTCCGCAGAAAACTGGGCATGGTGTTCCAGTCCTTCAACCTCTACGAGCATCTGACTGTGGTGGAAAACTGCGCGCTGGCGCAGACAACGCTTTTGAAGCGTTCCCGCCGCGAGGCATACGACAAGGCCATGGAGCTACTCCGCTCGGTGGGAATGGAAAAGCAGGCTTTGCAGTATCCGTCCCAACTTTCAGGCGGACAGAAGCAGCGTGTGGCCATTGCCCGGACGCTTGCCACCGATCCCGAGATTATCCTTTTCGATGAGCCGACCTCAGCGCTTGACCCGCTGACGGTGGGAGAAGTGGAATCGGTCATTGCTCGACTGTCTGGGGAAGGCCGCACAATGATGATCGTCACCCATAGCATGGAGTTTGCCCGCCGAATATCCAATCGGGTTTTCTATATGGATGCGGGCGGCATCTACGAGGACGGAACGCCGGAGCAGATATTCGAGCATCCGCAGAAGGAGCTTACCCGCAGGTTTATTTATCAGGTGACAAATGTGGATATGCTGATCACGGACGAAAACCATGATCTGCACCGGGAGATCGGAAAAATATATTCCTTCTGCCGTGCGAAAAAGCTGGACGAAAAACGCACCGTGTATGCTTGCGGCGCTTATGAAGAGTATCTGAATATACTGTACAATTACTATTTTGCAGATGA
>DCGW01000003.1:0-221 GCA_002315335.1 Firmicutes bacterium UBA1768
CGTGAAGAAGGACGCGAAGAAGGACGCGAAGAAGGTCGCCAAGAAGGACGCGAGGAAGGAGCGCTTGAATTGATTATTAAACAAATCAAAAAAGGCCGACTTACCATTGCAGAAGCTGCAGAGGACTCTGGTCTTGACGAAGCGACCATTAAGCGTTGTTTATCAAATTAGCCAAAATCACACATTGTGAACCAACTAAGGTTCCGAAAGAATTAAAGCCG
>DCGW01000003.1:256-10824 GCA_002315335.1 Firmicutes bacterium UBA1768
GCTGTTTGACTACATCGAAAACCGTCCTAAAGAGCTACGTTGCTCAAATTTGTGCTAAACCCGGTTTCACTTTTGAAGTCGGGTTTTTTAATGCTAATTACAGAGGTTATCTACCGTCTGCCATTGATTTTGTACGTATAAGACTGTATAATAAACAAACATAGATTTAAACACATCAACAAATATTGCTTTCTTACACAGAAGGAGGATTCCATTGGGTAAAACAATAGCTATTTTTAACCAAAAGGGCGGAGTAGGAAAAACCGCGACGGCAGTTAATCTTGCTGCTTCGATTTCAACGAAAAAAAAGCGCGTGCTACTTGTTGATATAGATCCTCAAGGCAACGCTTCAGGAGGCTTGGGCATTGATAAAGCTCAATTGGAATCAACCGTATATGATTTGTTGCTTGGTGGAGAAAAAGACCCAAAAGCCATAATTCAGAACACAAGTATGGCAAATTTGGACATTTTGCCTTCAAATTATGATCTTGCTGGCGCAGAAATCGAATTGGTAAACCAAGAAAAAAGAGAGTTTTGTCTGAAAGAGGCCCTATCACCAATAAAGGACGATTATGATTACATTTTCATAGATTGTCCGCCTACGCTCGGACTTCTGTCGTTAAACGCATTAACTGCTGCCGACTCGGTACTGATTCCAATTCAATGCGAATATTATGCCCTTGAAGGTGTCAGTGACCTTGTCAATACTATAAAACTAATTAAATCAGGTTCAAATCCGGACCTTGAAGTGCAAGGCATAGTTCTCACAATGTATGACAGGCGGACAAATTTATCCGTAGAAGTAGTCAGAGAAGTGAAAAAGCACTTTGAAGATAAGCTTTATGCCTCACTTATTCCAAGAAACATACGAATTGCAGAGGCTCCGGGCTATGGTCAGCCAATATGTGCATATGATCCATTTTCAAAGGGAGCTCGCTCATATATGAACCTTGCAAAAGAATTTATTAAGAAAGAGGAAAAATAGATGCCCGTAAAAAAAGGTGGTTTAGGCAAAGGCCTGGGTGCACTTATGTCGGAGGTTGACTCCGGCATCATTAACGGAAGCCCCGAAGAAAATAAGGTAATATTTATTGATATTAATAAAATCTCTCCTAACCGAAAACAACCAAGAAAAACCTTCGATGAAGAAAGCCTCTCTGAGCTTGCCGAGTCGATAAGGCTTCATGGGATAATTCAGCCTATTTCAGTAAAATCAACGAAAAACGGATATGAAATAATCGCCGGAGAACGAAGATGGCGCGCCTCAAGGCTTGCAGGACTAAAAGAAGTTCCCTGCATAATAAAAAAATACTCTGAAAAAGACAATATTTTGGTGGCTCTAATAGAAAATCTTCAAAGAGAAAACCTGAATCCAATGGAGGAAGCTGCTGCATATTGCTATGTTGCGGACAATTTCAACATGACTCAGGAAGAAATTTCAAAAAATGTCGGAAAGAGCCGCTCCTATATAGCTAACGCTTTACGCCTTCAGAAGCTTCCCCAGGAAATACAGGAAATGATAGTTGAGGGAAAACTAAGCGCTGGTCACGGCAGAACTCTTCTTGGACTCAATAATCCGGCAAAACAATACGAATTAGCAATAAAAATAACTGAAAAAGGGCTAAGTGTCAGAGAAACAGAGGCAGCCGTTGCGGAAATACTTAATACTACCAACCGAAAGAGCGTCTCTCGAAATGCTAATCCCGAATTAAAAGAAATTGAAAATCGTATTACAGAAAACATAGGGACAAAAGTGAAAATTAAAGAAAAGAATGATAAAGGTACAATACAGCTTTCATTCTATTCACGAGAAGAATTAGAGCGTCTGATTGCTTTTCTTTCCGGCTCAGACAAGATATATTGATTAAATTTTGCAAAATGGCGATTTTTTGCAAAATTTGATAATAATTATTAAAAAACAAGGCAATTACTCGAATAATTTGTGAATTTTGAGTATTTGCCTTATTTTTTACGTTTCTCAAAAAATTATTACCCACCCACGGTTACTTTTCGACACCTTTTTGACAAAAAATTACATTATTTTCCAATATATGTAAATTGTTTCATATTCGGTCGACTTTCGTTCATAAACAACACTTGCCAAAGCACTACTATTAATGGTATGCTATAAAAAACACCTACTATATGTATTAAAAATGATGATTTTCATAATACATGATAGTTGAGGAAGGAGTTAATAATGAAGACTTACAATCTTCGCTTCACCGTCGATAGCGACGATGAAAGAATAGAAATTGAAGTAAAGGAAATGGTTGAACAATACCTTAAAGAAAAGGTATGCGACGTTGATAGCATCTCATTCACTGAGGTCAAATTCATTTCTCTAAACTCAAAGGGCTCAAGCGGAGTTCTAAGGAAAATACGTCAGCTTGATATAGTTTACATAGAAAAAAGCGGCCACTCCGCATATGTAGTGACTCGCTCTGAAATTATTCGAGTAAACTTGTCTTTTTCTCGCCTTCTCCAAGAGCTTGACCCGAATCTTTTTTTCCGAACCCACCAAGGCTTTATTGTCAACATAAATGAAATCAAGTCTGTAGGTTCTTTAGGCATTCATCTTTTTGGTTGCGAAAAAATCATACCGGTTAGTCGCAGAAATAAAATTATCTTGAAGCAAAACTCTTATTTTTCCTGATCGTTCTTCCACTGGTTTGCTAATTCATCTGCCCGATTGTTCATTCTCGTTATATAGATAAACTCTTCTTTTGAAAAATCTTTCCCATTCCATGAGACAAATTTTTCATATAACTTGCTTAAATCAAATCCGGGCTTGTCAGGATTAATATGGCCTTTTACTCGAAAAAAGCTTATTTTATGTTTAGGAAGGAATTCTATCAATTCCACCCACAAATCTTTGTTTTCAACACCTGTTCCGGAACTGGTTTTCCACCCATTATTTTGCCACTTTAAATACCATTTCTGTCTGAAACAATCCATAAGATAAGAACTATCCGAAAAAACTCTGATTGTCTGACCATCAGACTTAATAGCTTTCAAGGATTCAAGCAATGCCGTCATTTCCATACGGTTGTTTGTGGTATTATACTCTCCACCGTATATTTCTTTTTTGTGGCTGCCATATTCAAGAATGGCACCCCATCCCCCTATATTATTGCTGTTCTGGTTTCCAGAACACGCCCCATCTGTATAAATATTTAATATCTTCAATCTTTATTCTCCTCAGCCCTTTGGTCTCCGTTCGTATCCCGCAAGCGGTCGCCGAAGGGCTCCTATCTGTTCGGCTTTCCCCGACAATCCGACAAATTACAGACCCTTAGATGATAGCCCTATGTATAGAAAAAATCAATCCAATGTAATGGTGGTGTAATGTTGTTACAATATACTGTTAATATCTATGATTAAAAACAGGATGTGAGGAGGGAATAAGATGAGTATGCATATTAAAATACCACAATTAAAGATGATAAAACGAATTGCCGTTTTGCTATTGACTATTTTTCTCTTCTTGACAATCTTTACCGCAACACTCCCCAGTACTGCCGCAGAAAGCAAGAATTTCAAGGTTATTAGCCCTGTAATTTCACAATCTACGGGCATGGCATATTCAGATAATCTTTTTATTTCTATAAGAGTCGAACCGGAAAGAACGGTTCAAATAACCTTGTATAATTATCCGGACTTTAAAGGCGCCGAGTCCCTTGAAATGGTTCCGGCAACTTCATTTATTAAGAAAAAACAAGTTGGTGATTCTTATTATTACAGCGCCCATCCAAGGCTCAGCTTCTTTACAAAAAGAATAAATAAAATTAAAAGCGGCCTTTACTCTCTTAGGGTTGAAACTCTTGATGAAAAGGGTCAACCCTTTGAAACAGTTGATACATATTTTATTGCAATGCCCTCTTCTTCAAAAGATCCGGTTACAATAAACAAAACAACACCTTCTACCAGGGTAATCTTCTTCCAGAAGGTCTTTAAGAACATTTTTGGATCAACGGTGAATGATGATGAATAAACTGCTTTTCTCAGAAAAATTTAAAACAATAATTCTGGTAGTATTATTCATTTCTACGGTATTACTGGCATATTTGTATCTTCATGGAGACACCTTTACTGGACTTGGCAAGACAGTGAACGATAGATTGGCTTCTACCGACTTTTCCACAGATGAAGTCCCTAGTCCAGGAAACACAATCAGTCCCGCAAGTGTTTCTCTCAGCTTTGGAGATGGTACGTTTGACCTCCTGTGCGAAAATGCTTCTGTGGTTTGGAATGAGTTTCTTCCAATATATATTACCTTTTCAGAAATGAAAAATCTCATGATTGAAGAAATAAGCGAGGATCAATGGAATGAATCTATGGAGTTTTCTTCAATCGTATTCAATTTCGCTTTTGACGTGTCAAATGATTATTTTGAGGGTCAGGGCGCATCAAATTACGGGCAAACTGACTATTTCACCAGCATCAGCTCAATAGGATGCTCTGACGCAGGAAAAACTGCTATTTTTGTTAGAAACGAAACTCAGGATCGATATTTCAGAATTTCGGCAGATTCGGAATTTTTTGACCTTGATGCTATGCTTTCTTCTCTGCGTTCGGGCACAACAACATCAGGTCAGCAGCTGTCTGGTTCAGAAGCTACTCACCTGTATTATCCCGCAAATATGCTGATGGGGTCGCTCAGCCGAGCATTTTTACCGTATCAGACCAACATTTCCATGAAGCCATTGTATATGGAGATAGCTCGCTCAGAGGAAACAGATCGCAGCTTAGCAGAAACATTTTTTGGTAAAGGGCTTAATTTTATCAGAAAAATAACAGATAACAGTGGTACCATCATGTATATGTATGGATACAATCAAAAGTCTCTCTCGATAACGCCAAACGGCAATATCGAATACACCGACAATACTACTAACTCCGAAACACAATTAAACTACAACGATGCATACAAAAAAGCCCTTGAGTTTATATCTTCACACGGAGCATGGTCTTCCTTAAACCAGAATAAGCTGAACTATACTCTCAGAAAAGCCACCACAGGAACCTCGGGCCGTGCCACAATATACCGCTTTTGCTTTAAGGCCTCCTTTGATGACTTCCCAATATTTGGAGGGGATGAGTTTGATATTGTAATTGAAATTACCGGCGACAAAGTAACCTATTATAAAAGAAATCTGATCTCCATGCCATTTGTTACACTATCAGCAAAAACAGGCGTAATAGAAGACAACTCCGAGATTTATACTTTACTTGCAGAAAACTACTCAGACATTGCGGCTATTCTTGCGGAAGCAGGGTCTCAGCTTCTTCTTCAAAGCAGCACTTATGGGGAAAACATGGAAGATGTTATAGAAAAGCTGATAAGCGTGCTTCCAGGCTACTTCAGAACAAATGATGAGTCAGATCATCTTGTGCCGGTTTGGGTATGTCGATTTGACTCATGCTATGTTTTCTTCGACCTCTACTCCGGAGAACTTCTTGGAAGTATTAAGGCAGGTGATTTTTAATGGAATGGTCTCGTATTAAAAACATTCTCATCATTGCCTTGATATTAACGAATATTTTCCTGATAGTAATGATTATATTTGTAAATGGCAATATTAGCGACTCTAAGGACACATCATTTGATGAAACGCTTGAGGTCCTTAAGATGAACGGGGTTACAGTGTCTTGCGATACAGATATTCCGTTATCTAAAATGGCTGCTATTACACTTACATATGATAACAAAAATGGCACTACATTTTATACCACGGACCCTAACGACTATAATGAACTGAGCAAAAAAACAGCGAAGAAAATGGCTGAAGACTTTATTGACGCTCACAAGGAATATGATGATATTGCTCGAGAGCTTACTTATGAATCGGCTTATCAAATTGAATCAGAAACCGGCCTGATGACATATGCGGTTTCTTATGGGGGTTATTTTGACGACTACCGAATGACTGATTGCTATCTCATTTGCTATGTTACTCCGTATGGCGTTTCATCCGTTGAACGACACTGGGCAAGTGCCACAAAATCAACCGAGGAATTTGAGTTGGTTCCTCTTTCACAGGCTCTTTTAACTTATATTGCAGAGCCCTTTGATAACAATGAAACCATAAAAAATCAGAATATTATCGATATATCTCTGGTATACTCTGTTGTAACCCAGGTTGGTGAAAATGTCAGCTCGGATACAGCCTTTCCTGCATGGAAAATATCCACTGACCAAGGGCTTGTAAATAGAGTTCCAGCATATAAACTGACTAAATAGGAGAACTGCTTTGGGATTAAAATTTTGCTCACTTTCCAGCGGCAGCAGCGGAAACTGCTACCTTATAGGATCTGAAAATACAAACATACTTGTTGATGCGGGAATTTCGGCAAAAAAAACCGAGGAGGCTTTGTCATCCCTTGGTCTATCCTTCGCTGATATTTCTGCAGTTCTTGTCTCACATGAGCACTCCGACCATATAAAAGGAATTGATACTATTTCAAAAAAATACGGGCTTCCAATTTATTCCAACAGCGGAACCCGAGAGGCTATGATACCCCTTTGCAAAAACAGTGACCTCATTGATTTTCGCAATTTTTCTCAAGGACTGCCATTTTGCATAGGGGACATCACTATAGAGGCCTTTAATGTTTCTCACGATGCGGCAGAAACAGTAGGTTTTCTTGTTAAGCATGGTAATTCTTCTCTCTGTACGGCAACAGATACGGGCTGTGTTACTCCGGAAATACACCGTGCACTCTGTGAATCAGACCTTGTCGTTCTTGAGGCCAACCATGACGAGAATGTTCTAAAAATGGGAAACTACCCCTGGTTCCTAAAACAGAGAATATTGGGAAGCCAGGGCCACCTTTCCAATGAGGCAGCCGGGGAAGAAATTGTTAAAACCATGGTGGATAGTCCGCGAAAACGAAGATTTCTTCTTGCTCATCTGAGCAAAGAGAACAACTTTCCTGAAATGGCATATCAAACCATAGTAAATGTGCTGGAAAGAAACAGCCTTTTCCTTGGGTCAACATTGAAGATAGAATTATTAAACAGGGATAAACCAAGCAAGATTTACACTGTATGAAGCTATGAAAATCACTATTATTGCTCCGGGCAAGCTTAAAGAAGCCTATCTGCGAGACGCTCAAGCCCACTTCAGTAAAATAATATCCAAAAGCATCGACTTTGAAATAGTCGAGGTTCAGGACGAAAGAAATGATGTGGGCGATGATTCGGTAAAAAGGCTTGAAGGCGAACGCATATTAAAAAGAATTAACCCTCGGGACTTCGTTATAGCACTTGCAATTGATGGTCAGGCCGTTTCTACGGAAAAACTGGAGGCTAAAATCAAAAAAATCAGCTTGCAAGACAAAAAAGATATTACTTTTGTTATCGGCGGCTCATTGGGTTTGTCTGAAGAGGTGCTGTCAAGGGCAAACCTTCGTATTTCCTTTTCGCCAATGACATTCCCGCACCAGGTAATGAGAATAATTCTGCTGGAACTGCTGTCACGACTTCATTTATGATAGGTTTCACCGCTGATTATCTTATATGCCCGATAAATCTGTTCGAGCACAATAACGGATACCAAGTCCGAAGATAATGAAAACTGAGAAACCGAAAGCTTAATATCATCAGGCTCACTGACATAGTCTTCGCCTACTATAATATTTATTGAGGACACCCCCGAGTTTTCCGCACTTGATATTTTTTCAGCCAGGCCTTCGGAGGAAATAGTTTGTCCGGTGCTGCAAACAACAACCACTGGGGATTTTCGGTTCAAACTCTTCTTTGCTTTTTCTTGATTTTTTGCACAGACAATCTTCAGTTTACAAAATCTCCCAAGCCTTTTCTCGTATTCTTTTCTTGCCTCATTATAAAATGAAGGTGTTTTTTCAGAAATAATTACCAAATTAATATTCATTATCCTAATACCTACCATATATACTATTATTAAAAAGATATATCCCAAGATATTTTATCCTTTTGGAGCTAATTCGTCAAAAAGTATTTAAAAATAAGGTCTATTCAATAAAAAATGCCACTTTTTACCGTCAAAACCACTAAAAAAACTTGACTTTACGTGGTTTTTTTGTATGATTAATGTTAGGGTATTTCTGAGAGGATAACTATGCCTTTTTTTGGGTGCTATCCTTCTTCAGATAAAAAATCTTACTTGACTAAAAAAGGAGGAGTTCAAATGAATTTTAATCTTACCAAAGAACAAGAAACAGTTAGAAAAATGGTAAGAAAGTTTGCTACTAACGAAGTTGAGCCAATTGCAGCAGAATGCGACCTCGAACACAGATTCCCGGTTGAAAACGTTGAGAAAATGGCTAAGTATGGTCTTATGGGTATCCCATATCCTGTAGAGCTCGAAGGCGCAGGTGGAGACCACGTTTCATACGCTATCACAGTAGAAGAATTATCAAGATGTTGCGCATCAACAGGCGTTATCTGTTCAGCTCACACATCACTGTGCACATGGCCTATCTTTGGATGGGGTACAGAAGAACAGAAGAAAAAGTACGTTCCAGACCTCGCTTCAGGTAGAAAGATCGGTGCTTTCGGTTTAACAGAACCTGGTGCTGGTACAGATGCTGCTGGTCAGCAGACAGTTGCTGTAAAGCAGGGTGACCACTATGTATTAAACGGTTCAAAAGTATTTATCACAAACGGTGGATATGCTGATACATTTGTTATCATGGCTATGACAGACAGATCAAAGGGCACAAGAGGCGGTATCTCAGCATTTATCGTTGAAAAAGGCTTCGAAGGCTTCTCAATTGGTAAGACAGAAGATAAGCTTGGTATTAAGGCTTCATCAACAACAGAACTTATCATGCAGGATTGTATCGTTCCAGCTGAAAACCTCCTTGGTAAGGAAGGCGACGGCTTCAAGGTTGCTATGACAACTCTGGACGGCGGACGTATCGGTATCGCATCACAGGCTCTCGGTATTGCTCAGGGTGCATTCGACAAGACAGTTGAATACATGCAGGCAAGAAAGCAGTTTGGTAAAACATTAAGCAAGTTCCAGGCACTCCAGTTCGAAATGGCTGCTATGAAGGCTGAAATCGAATGTGCTAGACTTCTCATCTACAGAGCTGCTAACTTTAAGGATTTACACCAGGATTACTCAGAAGCTGCTGCTATGGCTAAGTTAGTTGCCGGCGAAACAGCTATGAAGGTAACAACAAAGGCTGTTCAGTTCCACGGTGGTTATGGTTACACAAGAGATTACCCTGTAGAAAGAATGATGAGAGACGCGAAGATCACAGAAATCTACGAAGGTACATCAGAAGTTCAGAAGATCGTTATCGCAAGCAAAATTTTCGGAAAGAAATAATTAGGAGGAATAGAAATGGCATATAAAATTATCGTATGTGCAAAGCAGGTTCCTGATACAAACGAAATCAAGACAGATCCTGAAACAGGAACACTTATCAGAGACGGCGTACCATCAATCTTAAACAACGACGATGCTAATGCATTAGAAGAAGCTTTAAAGATTAAGGATGCATATCCTGGCACAACAATCACAGTAGTAACAATGGGTCCTCCACAGGCTGACGTAATGCTTAAAGAATGTCTCGCTATGGGCGCTGACGAAGCTGTTCTTTTATCAGACAGAGCTCTCGGCGGTTCAGATACATGGGCAACATCAAACGCTATTTCAGCTGGTATCGAAAAGGCTGTTAAAGAATTTGGTGACTTTGATATTATCTTCGCTGGCAGACAGGCTATCGACGGCGACACAGCTCAGGTTGGTCCACAGATCGCTGAAAAGTTAGGCGTTCCACAGGTTACATACGTAAAGAACTTCAAGCTTGACGGCAAAACAGTTACAGTAGAAAGAGCTCTCGAAGACGGTTATGAAGTAATCGAGCTCCAGACACCTTGCTTACTTACAGCTATCAAGGAACTCAACACTCCGAGATATATGTCCGTAAACGGAATCTTCGAAACCTACAGCAAGCCTTTAGCAGTTTACGATTATGAAACCTTAAAGGACGACCTTGATCCCTCCACTATCGGTCTTAAGGGATCCCCGACAAACATCTACAAGTCCTTCACACCTCCTGTAAAGGGTGTTGGCATGATGCTTGAAGGCGATGGCAAAGAAACCACTGACAAGCTTGCAGGTATCTTAGCCGGCAAGCATATCATCTAATGAAAGGGGTTATGAACATGGCTGAATATAATAGTGCTGCTATAGCAGAATTCAAAAATGTTTGGGTTTTCTGCGAACAGCGTCAGGGCAAAATGATGCCCACCACATTCGAACTTATTTCCGAAGGTAGAAGACTTGCTGACGAACTGGGCGTACAGCTCTGCGGCGTTCTCCTTGGAAACAACATCGGCGGAATCGCTAAGGAAATCGGTGGCTACGGTGCTGACAAGGTATACGTTTATGACCATCCTCTCCTCGATGTTTACACAACAGATGCTTACACCAAGGTTATCAGCGATGCAGTTCAGGAATACAAGCCTGAAATCCTTATCTACGGTGCATCCAACATTGGTCGTGACCTCGGTCCAAGAGTTGCGGCAAGACTTCATACCGGTCTCTGTGCAGACTGTACACATCTTGATA
>DCGW01000042.1:0-4712 GCA_002315335.1 Firmicutes bacterium UBA1768
ATGTTGAATCCGGGAAGTATGTCTTATCCCTATGGGGTTGGGGAGAAGCCTTCCTATGCTGTTGTGGAAATCGATGAGGACGGGCTGATGGACGTGAAGATATGCCCGGTTTTGCAATAGCAGCTTTTGGGGAAAGAATTCGGGCGAGATACCCGGGAAAGGCCAAATCAGTTCGCTGAGGTGGATGCTAAGACCTGCCTGAGTGATGGATTTGGTATTATGGGGATTGGAAAAGATTATTATGGATAGTATTTCGGATAAAAAGAAGCAGAAAATTGTTGCTGCAGCTGCGCTGATTATCACGGCGCTTCTGACTGCGCTTGTGGTCTGGAAGGTCGGTATTCCGGTTGTAAAATTTGCCGGTGACCCTCAGGCCTTCAGGGCCTGGGTGGAGTCCAAGGGCGTGGTGGGAGTGCTTGCCTTTGTCGGAATGGAAATTCTGCAGGTGGTAATAGCCCTGCTTCCGGGAGAGTTTTTTGAGATAGCTGCAGGATATGCTTTTGGGGCAGTCGAGGGAACCGTATTGTGTTTCATCTCCTGTGCCATAGGCTCGATGCTGGTTTATTTGCTGGTAAGGACCTTCGGAATGTGGCTGGTCGAGGTCTTCTTTTCGAGGGAAAAGCTTGAAAAAATCAGGTTTCTTCAGACTGACGAAAAAAAGACAATACTGTTTCTAATAATATTTATGATACCCGGAACGCCGAAGGATTTGCTCAGCTATTTTGCGGGGCTGACCGACATGAAGCCGGTAGTCTGGCTGCTGATTTGTTCTGTCGGCAGACTTCCTTCTATTATCACCTCTACTGTAGGAGGTGACGCAATCGGGACTCAGAATTATGGTTTTGCGGCGGCTGTTTTTATTATCACAATGGTAATCAGCCTTGGCGGAATTTTATTATATAACCGACTTTGCAAAAGACACAATGAAAGGAAAGAGAACAATGGTAATTAAGCCTGAAATAGATGGATTTATCTGCAGGACTGCTCACCCGCTCGGCTGTGAGGCAAGGGTCAGAGAAGAAATCGACTACGTTAAGAGTGCCGGAGTTATAAAGCAGGCTGTAATGGGTGCTGACCCGGGGACTGTGGCAGGAAAGGCTTCAAGAGGAAGCGCTGTTCCTAAGAACGTTTTGGTGATTGGCTGCTCGACAGGCTACGGACTTTCTGCTGCAATTGCTGCTGCGTGGGGCTACGAGGCAAATGTGGTCGGAGTATGCAGGGAGAGACCTGCGTCGCCTTCGAAGGACGGCAAGCCTGCGAAAACGGCTTCTGCAGGATTTTATAACATAAGGGCGCTGGAAAAAATTTCCAATGAAGATGGAAAGAATATTACCATACTAAATGAAGATGCTTTTCTTACTGCAACGAAGAGGCAGGTAATAGATGTAATTAAGGACGAAATGGGCTGCGTTGACCTTGTTATTTACAGTCTTGCGGCACCTAAGAGGACTTTGGATGACGGAACAACCTATAAGTCTGTACTCAAGACCACAGGAACTCCGTTTGTGGGGAAGGACCTTAACCTCAGAACCCTTGAAATAGAGGAAACTACAATAGAGTGTGCGACCGACGAGGAAATAGAAAACTCCATCAAGGTTATGGGCGGCGAGGACTGGTACGAGTGGATAAGGCTGCTCTATGAAGCTGGTGCAATTGCCGATGGCAGTAAAACAGTTGCTTTTTCCTACATAGGGCCGGAGCTTACTTATCCGATTTATGACCACGGCACCATGGGCTTTGCGAAGCGACACCTCTACGAAACCTCAAAGAAGATAAGCAAGGACTTTGGTCAGGTTGGAATAAAGGGCTTTATTTCCATGAATAAATCTATGGTAACTCAGGCGTCTATTGCTATTCCGAGGGCACCGATATATATAGCTTTATTGAGAAAAATAATGACCGAGGACGGCTCCTATGAGGGCTGTATTCAGCAGATGTACAGGCTTTTCAACGAAAAGCTTGCACCAGGCGAGGCGCCTGTTGTAGATGATAAGGGCATGATTAGACTTGATGACTACGAGCTTATGCGCTTCAGGCAGGATGAGGCTATTCGCAGAATGGAAGCTATGACAACAGAAACAGCGAACGAGCTTGCCGGACTTGACCTGTTCTTTGGAGACTTTTACAGGATGTTCGGATTCGGCTTTGACGGGGTTGACTACGAGGCCGATGTTGAAATTTAGAGAAAATGGTGGAGATTATGAAAGAGCTTAAGGCTGCAGAGATAACCGAAGCGGTAGAGCGGCTGTGCATTGAGGCTAATTCTTACCTTGGTAAGGATGTAAAGACAAGGCTTTCGGAATGTATGGCGGCTGAGCCGTGGCCGGGTGCGAAGAGCATTCTCGGCAGGATAGAGGAAAATATAGCCATTGCGGAAAAGGACTTTGTTCCGCTTTGTCAGGACACTGGCATGGCGTGTATTTTTGCAGAGGTTGGACAGGAGGTTCACATAGTCGGCGGAGGTCTGACCGATGCGATTAACGAAGGGGTGCGCAGAGGCTATACTAATGGTTTTCTCAGAAAATCCGTGGTTGCGGACCCTATCAGAAGGGGAAATACAGGGGACAATACTCCGGCGCACATTCATTATGAGATAGTTCCGGGGGACAATCTGAAAATTACCGTGGCGCCAAAGGGCTTCGGCTCAGAAAACATGAGCCAGATAAAAATGTTTGCACCTGCGGCTGGTGAAGAGGGCGTCAAGGACTTTATAGTTGATTGTGTAAGGTCTGCGGGAGCAAATCCATGCCCGCCAATAGTGGTAGGTGTGGGAATAGGCGGAACCTTCGACAGGGCGGCACTGATGGCCAAGGAGGCTTTGTTAGTGCCCTTCGATGAGAAAAACCCAGACCCATATTATGCCGAGATGGAAGACGAGCTGCTGGAAAAAATTAACAGGCTTGGAATAGGTCCACAGGGCTTTGGCGGAAAAACCACTGCGCTTGCGGTCAAAATAAAGACCTTCCCGACTCATATAGCGGGGATGCCGGTGGCAGTAAATATAAACTGCCATGTTTCAAGACACCGGGAGGTGGTTCTGTGAGAAAAAAACTGGAGTTTCCTTTTACAAAGGACAAGCTGAAGGAGCTGAGAGCAGGCGATGAGGTTC
The DNA here is from genome assembly GCA_002315335.1 of Firmicutes bacterium UBA1768. GTDB lineage: Bacteria > Bacillota > Clostridia > Peptostreptococcales > Anaerovoracaceae > UBA1768. The sequence goes on from DCGW01000042.1 coordinate 3,110, forward strand.
TTATTAGCGGAACAATTTATACTGCAAGAGATCAGGCTCACAAGCGACTTGTTGAAATGATAGACAGAGGAGAAAAGCTCCCCTTTGAGCTTAAGGACTCTGCGATATATTATGTAGGCCCAAGCCCTGCCAGACCTGGAAAGGTGATAGGGTCAGCAGGACCCACCACAAGCTACAGGATGGATACTTATGCGCCTGTGCTTCTGGACTTAGGGCATTCGGTTATGATAGGAAAGGGTCAGCGCTCTGATGAGGTGAAGCAGGCGGTTGTAAGAAACGGAGCTGTTTATCTTGCGGCTATCGGAGGAGCGGCGGCACTGATTGCCAAAAGCATAAAGGCAGCAGAGGTTATCGCCTTTGAGGACCTTGGGGCAGAGGCTGTCAGAAGGCTTGAGGTTGAAGCTTTTCCGGCTGTCGTTGTGCTTGACACGATTGGCGGCGACTGGTATGAAGAGGGTAGGAAGAGCTACCTTGGTGAAATGGAAAGGAGTGCTATATGAAGAGAAAGTTTTTAGCGGTGTTGTTAGTGCTTGCTCTTGTGGTTGGCTTGATGCCTGTGGTTTCCTTTGCGGGAAGCGAACAGGTAATGGTAAGCCTTCACACTAATTGTCAGCATGCTGCGGAAACCGTGAGGATGGAGTCGGGCAAGTCGATAATAACTCACTATGACACCCTGCAGGAGGCTGTGGATGCTGCAGTAAAGGGCGGCAAAACAACGGTTAAGGTGTTAAAGGATATTTCGCTCGCGGAGGGCAGCTCAACTATTACTGTTAAAAGTGGTTGTGATGTAACTTTGGATTTTGGCAGCCACAAGCTTAATTCCGAAATGTCAGGGGTTGTCTTCGTTGCTAATGGCAATCTCAAAATTGTCGGCGGAACGCTCAAAACTACCGGCACAAGAATGATTTATGCAAACTCAGCTGTGACACTGCAGGACTGCACTATGAACGGTGAAATATCAGATGTTTCCGGCAATGTTGAAATAATCAGCGGTGAGTTTGGCGGAGACATCAGCTCTGATGTGCTTACAATAAATCAGGGTGCTTTTGACGGAAATCTGACGGCCCGTGTTATTAGTATAAAAGATGGTATATATAATGGTATTGTTTCTAACGGCAATGCAGCTACTGGCAATTCGCTCAAAATCAGCGGAGGACTTTTTAATAATCCGGATGTATTTTCAAATGTTGCGGTGACCGGTCAGGGTCCTGTGATTACCGGAGGTATTTTTAAGGCCGAGCCTCCTGTGGCATATGTTGCTGATGGATATTTTGCAAAGAAGTCGACTCAGGAGGGTGACACCTTCGGTTATTATACTATCAGGAAGGAAGTAAAAATTTTCCCGAATGTGGGCGAAAAGGTTTATGACGGTAAGCCTATAGAGGTCAATCCTACTGCTACAAGTAATTCTACAGCTGTTTACGGCGTTATCTTCTCTAAGGATTATTATGATCTGGCAGATTCGGAAGCTGCAAGGTTAGCTGCCGCACCTTCGAAGGCAGGAAGCTACAGGGTTGTTGTAGATGTTGATGATTCGGACCCATATTATGCTTCATACGCTGGAGCGCCTGTTTCTGAGGTGTTCACCATTGCAAAGGCTTAT
>DCGW01000042.1:4880-5906 GCA_002315335.1 Firmicutes bacterium UBA1768
GGCTCGTTTGCAGAGGAAAAGCGGGTTGCCGAAAAGGATTGGAATGATACTTCAATTGATGATTATCTGAAGGAAATAAAGGGTGACAGCATTGAGGTCAGGACTGCCAGCGGAGCGGGAATTACTCTTGCTGAAGCGCTGAGAACGGTTGGGACATATACTGTTACTTTAAATGAAGCGGTTATTTCTGCTGCACCTGCTGCAGTAACGGATAACGTAAATCTTACTTTGGCTGACAGGCTTTTGGACAAACCTGCTGCCACACTTACTGTTGCTGCTGCTGTTCCTGACAAGCTTGGACTTGATGCTTCTCACAGCACAGTAGAGAACGGAGTTATGACTCTCGAGGCAGGAGTAATTTCTGTTGAAAAGTTAGAGGCTATTGCTGATGTAAATCCAGGCAACAATCTGGTGCTCAATATTAATACAGGACTTACTGCGGATAATGTGAAGGATATCGTTATCCCGGCTGACCAGCTGAAGGTTCTTGCAGATTATATGAGAGGAAACGGAACTGCGTCAAAGTTTGGGGCTCTTAAGCTTATTTTCAGCGACCTGGTTATTACTATTGACTCGACTGCGATTAAGTATTTAGATGAAAATGCAGGTGAGGCTGTAAGCTTCAGAATCGGAGGAGAAAATATTGATAAGGACAGGCTCAGCACTCTGCCGGTTCTCAGGGCGCTCAACCCGAAGACTGCTATTGAGAGTCTCGGAAACGGGGTTGTCTGTGGTCTTAGAATAAGTATTGATGGTCTTGGAGCACCTTCTGCTTCGGAAGAGGGTACGGACAACGTTGTCAAGTCCTTCACAAGTCTTGGTGCGGGCAGTGTTTCTGCGGATATGCCGCTGACTCTGTCGGGAAATAACAAGGGTTCAGACTACGGGGTTTACTATATCAGTACTACTTCGGATAAAGCGACTTGTCTTTATGGGAACTATGCTGCGTCTGGAAAGAGCGGAAAGGTGACCTTCAAGTCTTCAAATCTTTCGTATTTTGTTTTAGCTGAGCTTAGGGAAGCTGAT
>DCGW01000042.1:6009-6713 GCA_002315335.1 Firmicutes bacterium UBA1768
GTGGACTATGTTCTTAAGAACGGTATCATGAACGGAACGGGCAACGGTTTGTTTGAGCCTGAGGGCGGAGTTACCAGAGCTATGGTTGTGGTTATGCTGTACAGGCTCGCTGAGGAGCCAGCTGTCGGAAGTATTACGACTGAGTTCGCTGATTTGACTGACGAGTGGTATATCAATGCGGTTAAGTGGGCTAACAAGGCCGGCGTTGTTAATGGATATGATAAGACGCACTTCGGACCTAACGATGCGGTGACGAGAGAGCAGCTTGCACTTATTCTGTATAATTACTATACTAAGGTGCTGAACAAGGCTGTGCCAGAGGCTGACCTGGCTTCGGATGAGGTTATGAAGGGCTTTACCGATTATAAGAAGATTGACGGCTGGGCTATGACAGGGCTCAAGTGGGCAAATAAGGCTGGTATTGTCAATGGTTATGACGATTATGGAGTGAAGTCGATTAAGCCGCTTGATGGGGCTAAGAGACAGGAAATAGCGAAGATGTTTACTGTATTGAAGAGAGACATTATTGCTGCGGCTGCTACTAAGACGAAGTAAGAGATAGAATTAAGGCCCCGCCGGAAGGCGGGGGCCTTAATTTTAGCAGTTGCTTCTTCTCTCTGGGCTATATGCTCGGGAAAGGGAGCAAAAACGACAAGTAACCGCCCAACCACTTAGTCAGAAACTGGGCGGTTACACATAACCGC
>DCGW01000065.1 GCA_002315335.1 Firmicutes bacterium UBA1768
TCTATCGGTCTGCTTGATTTTTCCACATAGTCTTTTATGGAAAAATCAAGCAGACCGATAGACGGAATAGAAATTGTTGACAGAATACTTAAAATTGTTAAGCTGGGTGAAGAGCATATGCTTGACAGAGATAAGTACTTTATTACTCCGGCAACTGTATTTGTGGATAAGGAAGGAGAGCTTATGCTGGTGTATATTCCTCACCAGGGTAAAAAAGAAAGATGCTTCTCCAAAGGAATGGCAGAGCTATGTGAAATGCTGTCTCAGAATTGTCCTGAGCAAAAGGCGGGATTGGACTCAATGAAAAGGGTGTTTGAAGAAAATGTTTGTGATACAAGAGAATGCATAAAGCATGTTTATCATTATAAGCTAATTGATTTTCCTAAGGCCTCAACGAACAATAAGGAGAGAGAAGGGAAGAATATTCCTAAAAAATATATTATTACTGCTGCAAGCTTTGTTCTGTTTATGGTAATATTCTGGTTTTCAGATCTGAATTACATCAACTTGGGTGGAATTTTTTTGATGCTTGCCGGGGCAAATGTGCTGATGTATACGTCAAAGCCTCGAGCAATCTCGTCTAAGACGGCAAAAGCTTTGCCATAAAACACAATCGGTTGACCATTCGATTGAACAACAATTTTGCCAACCTTTACTTGACACATACGGAAATGACTGTAATCAAATAACAACTTCATATTATTGTCTTGTTGTGGTAGAATTACAGCAAAGGAGTTGATTTTTATGAAACTACAGGACAGATTTCCAAAAAACTGGAGCTTTTGCAGCCATATGGCATTGATTGGAGCCGTTTATTCATTTGTTTATGCAGCATCAAACCTTCTGTGTTTTCTGGCTTCAGCAAGAAAAAAACAAAAGGCTGTTTCTTCAAAGAAGAGCATCATTCCTATGAAGTCGGGTGCTGTTTCAAAACTCAGAAGAAGCTTCGTATGCGGTTATGTGAAAAACCCGCCTAAGTCATGCAAAGTCTTGAACGTAATAATCACTGCTATGCTGGCTATTGATATCGCTTCTTTTCCGTTGGTAAAGAAGATTATAGAAAAAGATTGGTAACAGGCGGAGGTTATTATGATACCCCTTTCCACGGCAATGAGACCTTCCACTCTGGATGACTTTTGCGGACAGCAGCAGTTCATGTATGAGGGGTCTCTACTGTACAACGCAATAAAAAATAAAAAGCTTGAGTCTGCGGTTTTTTTCGGACCGTCAGGCACAGGGAAGACAAGCCTTGCGAGAATAATTGCAAAGGAGATGGATGCTGACTTTCACGAGCTGAATGCCTCTGTAGACGGAATCAAAGAACTCAAGGCAATAATTGACAGGGCCGACAATCCGTTTTTGGGGCTAAAGGGCACCACTCCATATGTATATATTGACGAAATTCACAGGTGGAATAAGCTGCAGCAGGACACAATGCTCAGGTGCATAGAAGAAGGAACCATAAGAGTTATTTGCAGTACGACGGAGAATCCGTATTTTGCTGTAAATAATGCTGTGCTGAGCAGAATAAGGGCAATATATGAATTTCTTCCGTTAGGCACGGATGATGTGGTTGAAATACTAAAACGGGCGCTCTCAGATAAGGAAAGAGGCGTCGGAAAGCTCAACATCACCGCATCTGATAATTTGCTGGAATTCATTGCTGACCACTGCAGAGGTGATGCGAGGTCGGCGCTCGATACTCTCGGATTTATTTGTGAAAACATACCTATGAACTCAGAGATAACTCCGGAGCAGGTGGGAGAAGCCCTTCAGACTCCTATGAATTTCTTCGACAGAAAAGAAGATAGATACAACCTGTTGTCTGCACTTCAGAAGTCTATCAGAGGAAGCGACCCAAATGCAGCTGTGCACTATACTGCAAAGCTGATAGACGGAGGAGCGGATGTGATGACTATTGGAAGACGTCTGATGGTTATTGCCAGCGAGGATGTGGGAATGGCATATCCGACGGCTATTACAATAGTAACCTCATGCGTCCAGGCAGCAAATATGGTTGGCTTGCCCGAAGCACGGATAATGTTAGGTCAGGCTGCTGTATTATTAGCCTCCTGTCCAAAATCAAATACGGCAATTACTGCTATTGACGAGGCTCTTTCTGATGTCAAAACGAGAAGAATAGATGACGTGCCGCTTCATTTGAAGGATGCGCATTACGGTGGAGCAAAGGACAGAGGCATAGGAATTGATTATAAATATCCTCATGATTTCGGCGGCTTTGTGGATCAACAGTACTTGCCTGATGACCTGTATCGCGAGGGCAGGAAATACTACCGCCCGGGAGAAAACGGAAAAGAAGGAGCGTTTAAGCGCTATCTGGAATCTATATGGAAAGAATAATATTAGCTCGAAACTCAGGCTTTTGTTACGGAGTTAAGAGAGCTGTTGACAGAACTGAAGAACTCATAGAAGAGAATAGATGCGGAAAAAGCTGTTCGGCTTCAGAACAAAACAAAACAACAAATGAAAGGACCGAAAGCACAAGGAATATTTTCACCTATGGTTCGTTAATACATAATGAGATTGTTGTAAACAGGCTTAGAGAAGCCGGGGTTGTGAGCTGTGAGGATATTGACAGTATCCCGAGGGGCTCAATACTTGTTATCAGATCGCACGGAGTGCCGGAGGCTGTTTACAAGGAAGCCGAAGCGGCTGGGATTATTATCGAGGATGTAACCTGCCCGTTTGTGGCAAGAATTCACGACATAGTCAGGCAAGAATCTGAGGCTGGGAAACAGATTATAATAGTTGGAGATGAAACTCATCCAGAGGTAAAAGGTATTATCGGTTGGTGTCGCGGGGATTATATCTGTGCCAAAAATGCAGAAGAACTAAAGACAAAGCTTCTGCTCCAGAAAAACCCGAGCCGGGACCACTCGAAAAACAAGTCTAATACTTGTGTTGAAGGCGAAGCCGAAGGCCTGTCGGAAAACCTACCGAAGCTATTCCCGAGAAACGAAGCGGGTGCCGCCGAAAGAAAAGCAGGTACCGCCGAAAATTCAGGGCAAAAGCCATTATCTACAACAATAGAAAACACCTCTACCTCGTGGGAAATAAGCCCTATAGCAATAGTAGCACAGACTACGATTAAGACTGAGGACTTCTTGGAAGCTGTGGACTATATGAAGAGAATAAACCCGCAGGTTTCAGACTTTAACACCATATGCTCTGCTACTCGCGAACGGCAGAAGGGGTGTGAAGAGACTTCTGTTGAGAGCGATTTAATGCTGGTAATCGGAAGCAGAAACAGCTCCAATACCATGAAATTATTGGATATCGCGAAAAAAAACTGCAAAAAGTCCTATTTAATTGAAATATTACAAGATTTACCATTGAAAGAAATAGAAAAATGCGGTACAATAGGAGTCGCAGCGGGTGCATCTGCGCCCGAATGTATAATTAAGGAGGTTATTTCTACTATGAGTGAGTTAATCACTGAAAACATCCAGGAAAACATGGGCATGGCCGAATACATGGATGCCATCGAAAAATCATTAAGATTACCTGGAAGAGGAGAAATCGTTACTGGAACAATTTTCTCAGTAAACGACAGACAGATTGTTGTAGACTTAGGTCACAAAAAGGACGGAATCGTTCCAAAGGATGAAGTTTCACTTGAACCTGGACAGTCTCTCAAGGACGCGTTCAATGTTGGAGATGAGATTGAAGCTAAGGTTTTAAAAACTAAGGATGATGATGGTAATATCTTATTATCACTTAAAAAGTTAGAAGTCAATGCGCAGTGGAAAGAAGTAAACGATGCGCTTGAAGATAAAACATTAGTAACAGTTAAGGTAACAAACAAGGTAAAGGGCGGCGTTATCGCAGCTTATAAGGAAGTTTCAGGTTTCATTCCACTTTCACAGCTTTCTGACAAGTTCACAGAAGATGTTGATGCTTTCATCGGTCAGGAAATCCCTGTAAGAGTTATCCAGACTAACCCTAAGAGAAACAGAGCCGTATTCTCACACAGAGTTGTTATCTTAGAAGAAAAAGCAAAGAAGACAGAAGCATTCTGGAACTCAATTGAAATCGGCGACATCGTTGACGGTACAGTAAAGAGATTCACAGATTATGGTGCATTTGTTGACATAGGCGGAGTTGATGGACTCCTTCACATTTCAGAGATTTCATGGGGAAAGATCAGAAAGCCTCAGGATGTTCTCGAATTAGAACAGCCTATCAAGGTTAAGATTCTCTCAATGAATAAGGAAAAGGGAAAGATTTCTCTCGGCTTAAAGCAGACTATTCCTGAACCATGGGCTAACATCGACAGTAAGTATCAGGTTGGCGATATCATCGTTGGTAAGGTAGTACAGCTTAAGGAATATGGTGCATTCATCGAAATCGAACCAGGTCTTGACGGTCTCGTTCATATTTCGGAAATCGCATACAAGAGAGTTGCAAGTCCTGCAGACGAACTGGAAATCGGCCAGAACGTAAATGCAAAGATTCTCGACATCGATGCAGATAAGAAGAGAATAAGCCTTTCAATTAAGGAAACTATTGAAAAGCCATTAGTAAGCGAAGACGAAGCTGAAGAAGCTCCTGCTGAAGAAGCTCAGGCTGAAGCTCCTGCTGAAGAATAATTCTCAAAATAACCCGAGTCTGACGGGCAAAACGGATATTATTTCCGCATTTTTCGGCATGGTCGCTATTTCGCGGCTATGCCGTTTGTGTTTCAGGCAAAAACTTTTTCGGAGGCAGTAATGAACATAGTAGAAAAATCAATTAAATTTGCGGCAGAAAAATATGACGGAAAGCTCAAACCGGGTTCTAAGGTGCCCTTTATTGTAAATGTTGTTGAGAGAGTCGTTCAGATGTCATATGTCAATCCGGATGATACGGATATGATGGCCGCTGCTGCTTTGTTTAAAATAACGCTCAATACAGATGCGACCTTTGAAGAAATAGAAGCAGAGTTCGGAGAAAGAATAAAGAACATACTTATCAGCGCACAAACCTCGGAATACAGCGATTTTGACAAGACTGTGAGTGAGGAAGCGCTGATGAGAGAGGTTGAAGGAATAAGAAAGCTCCCTCTTAAGGTGAAGATGCTGATTTTAGCAGAAAAACTCGCGGCAATAAAGTCGCTTCAGAGAGATTTCTGCGAATACAGAGAGGAAGTATTTTCAAGACTTCAGTGCAAGGATCCGCAGGCTCTTGCAAAGTATTATTACGGAATTGCGGACACCTTCCATGAGTTTGAAGAATACGATGCTTTTACCGACTTCAACAGAAGCATAGCTCAGCTATTTGTTGCGTACAGATAATTTCATTGTTCTACCCGAGAAGCGGGCAAATTATTATACTAATGGGAGGAAAAATGAAAAACAGAGTTTCGCCATGGGCGACAGGCTTTATGATAATCGGTGCACTATGCGGTGCCTCATTTGCTTCGGGCCAGGAAATTCTAAAATTCTTTTGCAGTTATGGAAAAACAGCCTTCGTAGCTTTTCCGATTTGTTTCCTATTATACTTATCATTGGGAAGAGTAGCTTTCTACATAAGCAGAAAGAGAAATACAGATAAAATCGAAGAAATTGTGGCACCCTCTGACAACAGATATGTAAAGCTTCTTTGTCAGATAGTGGTTTTATTCTGTTTCTTTGTAATAATGACATCGCTGTTAGCAGCAGGAGATGCCGTTTCGGTTGAAAGGCTCGGTATTCCAAAGGGAATTGGCGGACTTGTGATAACAGTCCTCGTTATCCTTACAAATATAGTAGGACTCAGGGGTATCCAAAAGGTTGTCCCGAAGGTCGTTCCCATAATTGTCGCGATGATGCTTACGACAACTATTCTGGTTCCGACAACCACTGATAGAGTGGAGTTTAGCGACCCGACTGTATTCAGCAGTCCGCTTGCACCTATGTGGATAATTGGAGCGATATTATATCTGTCGTATAATTTTCTGGCATCTATTCCGGTAATCAGCACATTGCCGAAGGAACCTGAAGAAGTGTCATCCTCTAAAAAAGGTATGCTCATAGGCTTTGGCGGAATTTGCATTATGGGCATTCTGATCAGCATTACAATTTTAATGGATGTCGGAAATGCAGGTCAGTACGAGCTTCCTATGGTATATCTTGCAGGAAAGGTTTCGCCTATACTGGCAATCGCGTATTCCTGTATTCTTGTAATTGCAATATATTGTTCTTCTTCAAACTGCCTGTTTGCACTGACAAAGGGCCTTCGCGAGGATAAGAAGCTGAGAAGAATATTGATTATAATTGCGGTTGGAATGATTGAGTATTTCATATCTCTTGCGGGCTTCTCCACCTTGGTGACATATGTTTCACCGGTAATGGGGTATTCGTGCATCATAGTATTGGTTTTGCTGATTATTTCCTTTGCAATGGAAAGGTTTTCAGGCGAAAGTCAGGACGATATCGAAATATAGGCAAAAAAGACGGCTATTTTTATCAATATTTTTTTACAGAACAAAAAAATATTGCTTTTTAATGCAAAAAATGGTATCATAAACAAGTCACAACAAGAAAATTGTTAAAATAAACGAATATTTTGAAAGAGCGCGTGGGAGTCGTCTGATTTCCAACGCTTTTTTCGTAATAGGGAAAAATCGTTAAATTTTTAACAGTGTTATGAGAGTTGGAAAGGAGTTTTTAACTATGAGTAATCAATGCAATTGCGGCGGCATTATTAAAGAAAATGACCCGAGATTTGCAGAGCTTAAAGGATTCATTGATTCTTTAGTCGGCACAAAGGGCAAAACAATGCCAGTCCTGCAGGAAGCGCAGAAAATCTTTGGTTTTCTTCCAATTGAAGTCCAGAAGTTTATTGCAAACGAACTGGAAATTCCTCTTTCGGAAGTTTATGGCGTTTCCACATTCTACAGCCAGTTTAATCTCGAGCCAAAGGGAATTCACAAGATTTCTGTTTGTCTCGGAACAGCATGTTATGTTAAGGGCTCACAGGCTGTACTAGACAAGCTTGCTGATGAGCTTGAAGTTGAAGTCGGCGAAACAACTGCTGACGGAGTATTCACTCTCGAAGCAACCCGCTGCCTCGGTTGCTGCGGCCTTGCTCCGGTTATGATGATAGACGACGAAGTATACGGTAAACTGGAAGATATAAGCGTTATCCCAGAAATTATTGAGAAATATTATAATCAGAGGTTACCTAAATGAGGAAGATAAGTACAGTAAAAGAATTAACAGAAATAAAGCAGGCGTTTACTGATAAGCGTCAGAATAGCCAGAATATAAGAGTTATCGTAGGTATGGGTACATGCGGTATTTCTGCTGGCGCTACTCCTGTATGGGAAACAATCAGGGATGCTGCTGAAAAAGCAGGCATGGATAACGTATCAGTTCTTCCTGCCGGCTGTATCGGTATGTGTACCTACGAACCAATCGTAGAAGTAAAAGAACCAGGCAAGCAGACAGTAACATATATACATGTTGATGCTAAGAAGGCTGCAGAAATCTTTGAAAAGCACATCAAAGGCGGAAATCCTATTCCTGAATATACTATCGGCGGAAGCATGAGCGGCCTCGAAGACATCGACTTCTACAAGAAGCAGAAGAGAGTTGCCCTCAGAAACTGCGGTGTAGTAAATCCTGAGGATATCACAGAATACATTTATAAGGACGGTTACTTTGGACTTGCAAAGGTTCTCCTTGAGATGACACCGGCTGAGGTTATTGATCTCGTTAAGGCTTCCGGCCTCAGAGGTCGTGGAGGCGCAGGCTTCTCAACAGGTATGAAGTGGAGCTTTGCAGCACCAAACCAGGCTGACCAGAAATATATCATCTGTAATGCCGACGAAGGTGACCCGGGTGCATTCATGGACAGAGCTGTTCTCGAGGGCGACCCACATGCTGTTCTCGAAGCTATGGCTATTGGCGGTTATGCAATCGGCGCAACAAAGGGCTTCATCTATGTAAGAGCGGAATATCCTGTAGCTGTTCAGAGACTTAACATCGCTATTGCTCAGGCCAAAGAATTAGGTCTTTTGGGCGAAAAGCTTTTAGGCACAGACTTCAACTTTGATATTGAAATAAGACTCGGTGCTGGAGCCTTTGTATGCGGTGAAGAAACAGCGTTAATCGCTTCAATCGAAGGTTACAGAGGTATGTCAAGAAATAAACCACCATTCCCTGCAAACAAGGGCCTTTGGGGCAAGCCAACCTGCATAAACAATGTAGAAACTCTTGCAAACGTTGCTCAGATTATTCTGAACGGAGCAGAGTGGTTCAAGGGCTTCGGTACAGAAAAATCACCTGGAACAAAGGTATTCGCACTTGGTGGAAAAATCAACAACACAGGTCTTGTAGAGGTTCCAATGGGAACAACCTTAAGAGAAGTAATTTATGATATCGGCGGTGGCTGTCCTGGCGGCAAAAAGTTCAAGGCTGTTCAGACAGGCGGTCCGTCAGGCGGATGCATCACAACAGAAAACCTTGACACACCTATCGACTTTGATAACTTAGTTGCTATCGGCTCAATGATGGGTTCCGGCGGTATGATCGTAATGGACGAAGATAACTGCATGATAGACATCGCAAGATTCTTCCTTGACTTCACAGTTGACGAATCCTGCGGTAAGTGTACACCTTGCCGTGAAGGTACAAAGAGAATGCATGAAATTCTCGACAGAATCACTTCTGGAGAAGGTTCTGAGGAAGACCTCACTACACTTAAGGACCTTGCAGAAAATATCAAGAGCACTTCACTCTGCGGCCTTGGCCAGACTGCACCAAATCCGGTTCTTTCAACTATGAACCACTTTGAGGATGAATATATTGCACACGTTAAGGACAAGAAGTGTCCTGCAGGTGTCTGCAAGTCACTCATCAACTACGAAATCAGCATGAAGTGCAGAGGCTGTACACTTTGCAGCAGAAGCTGTCCTGCACAGGCTATTTCAGGTAAAGTTAAGGAACAGCATACAATCGATCAGAGTACCTGCCTCAAGTGCGGTATCTGCATGAACGTATGTAAGTTTGATGCAATTATAAAGAAGTAGGAGGGTGAGCAATGGAAAAAGTAAATGTAACCATAAATGGCATAGCTGTTAGCGTTCCTAAGGATTATACAGTGCTCATGGCAGCCCGTGAAGCAGGCATAGATATCCCTACTCTTTGCTACCTTAAGGACATTAACGAAGTGGCTGCCTGCAGAGTCTGCGTAGTAGAAGCAGACATCAAAGGTGTGCCAATGAGAAACCTCCCTGCATCCTGTGTACTTCAGGTTCAGGACGGTATGAATGTTCGTACAAACACACAGAAAGTAAGAAAAGCGGTTAAGATGAATGTTGAGCTCATTCTCGCAAACCATGACAGGGAATGTCTCACATGTAAGAGAAATCAGACCTGCGAACTTCAGAAGCTCTGTGACGAATTAGGAATTCAGAAGGAAAGATTCGACGGCGAAAGAAGAGAAAAGCACGTTGACGACCTTTCACCATCAATCGTAAGAGATAGCGGCAAATGCATCCTTTGCGGAAGATGTATTAATGTCTGCAGAAAGATTCAGGGCGTAGGCGTAATCGACTTCGCAAACAGAGGCTTTAAGACTCAGGTTGCTCCTGCATTCGGTTATTCAATGAGAGATGCAGACTGTCTCTACTGTGGTCAGTGTATTCAGGCTTGTCCTGTAGGCGCTTTAAGAGAAAAAGACCATGTTCAGGCAGTTTGGGATGCAATAGACGATCCTGAAAAGGTTGTAGTTGTTCAGGCGGCTCCATCAGTCAGAGTAGGTCTTGGCGAAAGCTTTGGACTTCCTGTTGGTACACCTGTAACAGGAAAAATGATTGCTGCTATGAGAAGGCTTGGCTTCGACAAGGTATTCGATACAAACTTCTCTGCCGACCTTACAATCATGGAAGAAGGGACAGAATTTATTGATAGAGTAGTTAACGGCGGTCCTCTTCCAATGATGACAAGCTGTTCACCAGGCTGGATCAGATACTGTGAAATGAACTATCCTGAGTTCCTTCCAAATCTTTCAACCTGTAAGTCACCACAGCAGATGTTCGGTGCTATGGCTAAGTCATATTTTGCAAAGAAGGAACACATCTCAAGAGATAAGATTGTCAGCGTTTCAATCATGCCTTGCACAGCTAAGAAGTCAGAATGTGAAAGACCTGAAATGGAGGTTGACGGCTACAGAGATGTAGACTACGTATTAACAACAAGAGAACTCGCTTCAATGATTAAGCAGGCGAGAATCAAGTTCGATATGCTTCCTGATGAAGAACCGGATCCTTGGATGGGTGAAGGAACAGGTGCTGCTGTTATCTTCGGTGTAACAGGCGGTGTAATGGAAGCTGCTCTCAGAACTGTAGCAGATGTTCTCTATGACAAGGATCTCGATTCATTCGAGTACCACGAAGTAAGAGGCTTGGACGGAATAAAGTTTGCTTCAGTTCAGGTTCCTGTTGGAGGAACAATGACAGAGGTTAAGGTTGCTGTTGCTCACGGAACAGCAAACGCAGGCAAGCTCTTAGACGCTATTAAGGCAGGCGAGGTAGAAGTACACTTTATCGAAATCATGACCTGCTCAGGTGGATGTATCCACGGTGGTGGTCAGCCACATGTTTCAGCTAAGGAAAGAATGCTTGAAAATCCAAGAATCGCAAGAACTGAAGGTATCTACAGCGAAGATAAGAGACTCCCTCAGAGAAAGTCTCACAAGAACGC
>DCGW01000074.1 GCA_002315335.1 Firmicutes bacterium UBA1768
TGGGAAGTATCGGTAATAATCTGATTTATTATCCTTCATCTTTGTGTCCTCCATCAGATTATTACCGATACTTCCCACTGAGCATCACTATTAGTTTCTGAAGAAACATCCTTTACATAGCTTTTGAGGAGCTTAAGCCCAATAGCATCAAGAACCTCCATTGTGAGCGGGTCGGATTTAATATCAGGGAATATCATGCTAAGCTTATGACCATCTCCAGTTTCACTCGCAACAAACTGCAGCGTGCACGCATAATCGAGGTTGATTAACGGCATAAGTATTTCGTCAAATACCGATCTCAATCCACCGAACTGTGCTTCGCTGAAGCCATAATTTGCAGCAAAGCCACGAATTTCAGAAAGAAGTGAATAGTAGTCAATAGTATCCTTAGATAAATCAGAGCTGTACATACGAGCTCTGTAAATAAACTGCTTTGTAAGCTCTCTCTTAGGTGAATTGAAAATCTGCTCCGAAGGGCCTTCCTCATATATTCCCTGCTCCGCAAGAAATATGGTTCTGTTGGAAATCTTTTCAGCAAACCTCATTTCATGAGTAACAATAACTGCCGTCATACCGTTATCAATAAGGTCTTTTATTACACTTTCTACCTCGTCAACCATATTAGGATCAAGCGCAGAGGTCGGTTCATCAAACAGCATAACGTCAGGCTCCATCATAAGCGCCCTTGCTATAGCAACTCTCTGCTTCTGCCCACCGGACAACGCCCCCGGCATTCTGTATTTTCTGTTGAGCATACCTACTCTGTCGAGGATTTTTTCAGCCTTCTGAATAGCTTCCGCCTGGTCCATTTTGAGGACCTTTATCGGAACTAATATCATGTTTTCCAACACATTAAGGTGTTCAAAAAGATTGAAGTGCTGGAAAACCATACCAACGCGCTGTCTGTATGCGTCGATGTCGGTTTCCTTATCTAAAATATTCTGATTGTCAAAAATGATTTCGCCCTCTTCAGGCACAGTGAGGAGGTTTAAGCAGCGAAGAAGTGTGCTCTTGCCGCAGCCTGAGCCACCGATAATCGCAATCGAATCTCCTTTATTAACAGTAAAATTGACGTTTTGAAGAATGGTATTCCCATCAAAGCTTTTCTTAAGGTTTTTTACCTCAATCATTGTCAACACCTCCTAAATGCTCTTTCTTGCCAAGGAGTCCAATAAGCTTGGAGCATACCAACCCTATAATGAGATAAATGGCTGAAATTAATATCAGACCGAAAAATGCATCAAGCGTTCTTGAGGTTATGATATTTGAAGCCTTTGTCAGGTCCATAACAGCTAAAGTACCAACAAGTGAGGTTTCCTGCAAGGTAATAATAAACTGGTTCTTATAGAGTGGTATTGCTGCTGACAGCGACTGTGGGAAGGTTATATGCAGAAATGCCTGAAGCTTAGACATTCCGAGGGCTCTTGCAGCCTCTGCCTGACCTTCATTTACGCCCTTAATCGCAGTGTAAAAGATTTCAGAAAGATATGCGCCGCACTTGAGCATAAGTCCGAATATTACTACAACTACTACGGAAAGACTTGCTTTGCTGAACACAAGGTAAACCATTACCATGAGCAGAACCAGCGTCGGCAGCTGAATCAGAAGCCCGATTAACGCATTGACACACTTATTAATTGCTTTGTTAGGAATAAGCCTTAACCCGCAAAGCGCAGCTCCCAGTATCGTTCCGCCGAGAAAGGAAGCGAAAGTGAGAAGCAGTGTCATTAAGAATCCGTCTAAAAAGAATTCCCATCGATTCTGGTAAACAAAGGTGGTATAGAATTTGTATTTTAATACGTCCACTGAAATATCTCCTTATTTTTAATAATATTGAAAAGCATTGCATAGTAGTCTTGCTTTCTATCTAAAGTATACCTATTTGTCGCGTTAAAATCAACTACATAGGCATTGTTGAAACATAATCAACATAATTCGGTTGTAATACATTTCATGCTATTATCAACAAAGTAAACAGATTTTTCACAAGATGATGATATTGTCGGCAAACATTTCCAGATAATGTCAGCCACTATATATAGAATATTTGCTTGATATCGAATAAAAAATGTCAAATGTTGTATATAAAAACATTTGACATCGAAAAGATTTAGTGCTATTATTTCAAAACGAGGTTCTGCTGTAAACGGTAGGCGGTTAATACTTCCGGAACGGCCATTCTTTACCAAAAGGGTAAAAGTTTTAGCCAGAAGGAGGTGATGCTCATGCTGACTATTAGTAGCTTCATAGCTATTATTTGTTTAGCTATAGGATGTTTTGATCTCGGCTATACGCTGGGAAAAAACTCCAAAAGAGATAAATAACCGTCCTAACCATTTGACCAAAAGGACGAATTAAAGTTTATTTTCCGTCCCGGAAGGCAACCGTCTATCTGCAGACCTCCATATGAGAAGGCACCATGAGAGCAACCATCCTCTCACCTTGTCCCCGGATCTGGTAATCGCAACACCTTCCCAGAGCGCAACCGTCTATCTGCAGACCTTCATATGTAAAGATATTAACAGTAAACACACCTAAAGTCAACGAAAACTTTGACTGCTGTATAAAAAGCACACGACTTGAGCGTGTGCTTTTGTAGTTATGTATTCTGATTATTTGTACTTCAGCAGCGATTATTAAGCAGCATTTTCGTTCTGTTCAGCCAAATTTGCTTCTATCTGACCCTTTGCTAATAATCTCATGCGGTCACTTGGCAGCTGATTATCATTCGTAATATTATTCACCTGCTTATAAAGAAATTCTGCAAAGGCAAGTCTTGAGCCTATCCTTACTGCCGAGCTTACTCTCTGCTTATCTAAGACTCCAAGAGCAGTAACAAGCGCCGCGTCTTTAACCGTTACAAGTGCAAGCCTTGTCGCAATCTGGGTATAGCTTGCGTCTGGGTCTAATTTAAGACAGCTTGAAAGGAAGTCTGCGCAGAGAAAACTAATAGCAGTTCGGTTTGTATAATTATTAATAATAGTGTTTAATTTAGAAAAAGATTCAGAAACAGTTTCTAAATATCCCCTATTTAATATATTCATAATAGCTACAGCTTCAAGGTCAGAAACAACATCCGCCGGATTGAACAGTGTGTTTTCTTTGTTTATATATTGTTTTGCAGCTTCATATGAAGCTTTTACACTGTACGTGGTATCTTCTTTCTTGGCAACCTCAACCATAACCTGCGCAAGGTCGCCGTACCAGCCGCCGAAGTTCTTTACTCCATTGGTGCAGCATTCCATTGCCGCGAATAAATGAGGTATATCAAGTGAAATTCCGCTTGATATTTCAACGGAAAGCTGATTGGTCCTTAATTCTTTTACGTTTGTTACACCATCATCGTTTTTATTCTCGACAAATTCAACAAACCCATCATTAACCTTTCCTGCAGCAAGAGTCCACACGGTTCCATTATACGCTCCGCTCCTGATATAATTCATCACCAGCCTGTTTTCAGACATAAGAACTTTATTATTTGCTTTATATTCTTTGGCGTAATCCTGAAGCTGAGCGATGGCCGTTTGAGCTTCGTTGTACGACATGTTATCCGCAAACGACACTACCGCACAGGCACAGATTAAAACAGAAGTAATAATCAGTCCAATCAATAGTTTTACAGTTTTTTCCATTTTTGCTCTCCTCCTCACCTTTGATAGATACAGCAGGCAACCCCTGACCCTCAATACTCCTTAACAATTATCAGAAAACCTTATTCAAAGTATTCAAACTCGAATTCCTTTATTCTTACAGTATCCTCGTCCTTTATCCCCATGTCAACCATTTGCTGCATAGCACCCTGCTCTTCAATATATCTGAACAGGTATCTCAGAGACTCGCTGTCGTTGAAGTTGGTTGAGTCGAATATCTTTTCGAGCTGACCTCCGCTGAGCACAAAGGTTCCGTCGTCATCCCTCTCAACAGTAATCTTTCTGTATTCAGGGTCCTCATCAGCCGCTTCAAGGTCGATATAAATATAGTCGTCCTCCTCAGGCAGCTCGCGAAGCTCTGTAACGAGCTCGTTGGTCCTGCCCAAAAGCTCCTTAAGACCAATTCTTCCCGCTGCCGAAATCGGAAATACCTCATATTCCCTTTCCTTTAAATATGCCATGAACTCATCATATGCATCCTGGTCGAGAATATTGTCAATTTTGTTTGCAGCTACTAACTGAGGTCTTGATGCCAGCCTCGGAGAATACTTGACCAGCTCGTCGTTTATCTTCTCGAAGTCCTCAATAAGGTTTCTGCCCTCTGCAGAAGAAACATCCACCACGTGAATGAGCATTTTCGTCCTCTCTATGTGACGTAAAAACTCAAGTCCAAGCCCCTGTCCTTCGCTTGCACCCTCTATTATTCCCGGAATATCCGCCATAACAAAGGTCTCATCGTAGTACTGCACTACCCCAAGGTTCGGCGTGAGCGTAGTAAAGTGGTAGTTGGCAATCTTTGGCTTTGCTCCTGTTACAGCAGACAGCAGTGTTGACTTTCCAACATTAGGAAAACCAAGCAGCCCTACATCGGCTATCATCTTCAGCTCGAGTGTGACTGTACGCTGAATAGCCTTTCCTCCAGCTTCGGCAAAGTTTGGTGCCTGTCTTACACTGTTCTTAAAATGAACGTTGCCCTTTCCTCCTCTGCCGCCCTTAGCAACGACACAGGTTTCGCCATGAGCCTTAAGGTCCTTTATCACATAGCCCGAATCAGTGTCAATGAGAACCGTCCCTGGCGGCACTTTTAATATCAGGTCCTTGCCCTTCTTGCCGAACTTCTTTCGTTTCATGCCGTCTTCGCCATTTTCGGCGCTGTACTTGGCCTGAAATTTGAAGTCCATCAGAGTGTGGAAGTTTTCATCAGCTTCAAAGATAACGCTGCCTCCGTTGCCTCCGTCTCCACCATCGGGACCGCCATCAGGAACAAAGGGTTCACGTCTGAAGGATACGCAGCCGTTCCCGCCTTTGCCCGATTTTACGGTTATTTTAGCCTTGTCTATAAACATTATTTCACCATCATTTCAAAAAAACAACCCCTCACGGAACCGCAAGGGGCATTTAAATTAAGCTTCTTTAGCGTATACGCTAACCTGTTTTCTGGTCTTGTCTTTTCTTTCGAACTTAACAACACCTTCAATCATAGCAAACAAAGTATCGTCTCCACCCTTGCCTACGTTGTTGCCCGGATGAATTTTTGTTCCTCTCTGTCTTACTAAGATGCTACCGGCTGTTACTGTCTGACCGTCAGCTCTTTTAACGCCTAAACGCTTGGATTCACTGTCACGACCGTTTCTGGAACTACCTACTCCCTTTTTACTTGCCATGCGATCTCACCTCCATTCGTGCGGCTTGCACAAACATTAACTAACGCCCTGTAAACAGAGCAGATTTTCAATAAGCACTCTTTAATTATAAAGCGATGCTTTCAATTTTAACTTTTGTGAACGGCTGTCTGTGACCCTTCTTGTTTCTGTAATCCTTCTTGTTCTTGTACTTGAAGATGATTACCTTAGGGCCTTTACCGCTCTCAACTGCCTTAGCTTCAACCTTTGCGCCTTCAATGTAAGGTGTACCTACTTTGATGTCTGCGCCTTCGCCTGCTGCTAAAACCTGGTCAAACACTACAGCTTCGCCGTCAGCAACGTTTAACTTTTCGATTATGATTTCGTCGCCTTCTTTAACTCTGTACTGCTTTCCGCCTGTTGCGATAATTGCATACATGAAACTTATTCCTCCTCTTACCAGACTCGCCATTGAGGCAGCTTGTACTGCGTTTAATACCTCTTCTGCGCGGTTACCGTAATATGATAACACAGCTAACGTTTCAAGTCAATATATTTTTAACTGTTGCTATGCAATGTTTGATTTGGGAACACCTGCCTATCTAACCGCTTCTAACCAGCATAATAGTTGTTCCTCGGCTCATCCTACCCATCAGGATTTTCAAGCTTCAACAGCTTTTCAAGTCCCTTCTTATGCTTACTAAGCCTTTTCAGATTTCCCGACTTTTCTCCACGCTCAATGTTATGCCTGAGGTCTGCAATTTTAACCTTTAATGCAAGTGGATTTTTTGCTACTCTGTCGAGATAGGCCTCATACTCTTCTCCTTCGACACGACTGTCCGCAACAACCGCATCAGCCACCTCGTCACCAAAGGCAGCTCTGATTTCTTCCTCAACCACCTCAGTGTCTTCAATAACATCGTGGAGCAGCGCCACTATTTTCTCCGTTGTAGTATCGCACTTTTTTGCAACCGCCATAGGATGCCAGATCACCGGAAGGCCGCTTTCATCCAGCTGTCCCCTGTGCGCCTCAGCCGCAAATGAATATGCTCTGCGAAGCCTTGCGCCTCCCTTATTATCTTTCCGTTCCAACGTTAAATTCCTTTCCGTTAGTTGAAATAACAATATTCCCATTATCCATGGTCGTAAGACATTTCGCCCCGGCCTTTTCTATTCTCGAAAGGGTCTCAGGTGAAGGATGCCCGTATGAGTTTTGCCCCACCGGTATTACTACGTATGAAGGCTTAAGCTTCTTCAATAATTGAGCCGAAGTCGCATAGCTCGAGCCGTGGTGGGCCGCTTTTAGTACAGTTACTGCCGAAAACCTGTTAATATTATCCAATTCGGTTTCAATTCCCATATCTCCTGTAAAAAGAACGGAGAATTTGTCATAGCTGATTTTTGCGATAACGCTGTCCTCATTAGTATCCTCGTGGTCGTCTCCGGTTTCTATTATCTGAATAACCGCACCTCCGCCGAGGTTGAGCTTCATGTCATCATCAAAGACAACCTTTGCTCCACTTGCTCCGACAGCCTGAATATACTTCCTGTAAACCTCTGTATTCTTAACCGCTCCGCTGTCAATTATTGTACCAACATCAAATTGCGAAAAAATGTATTCCATTCCGCCCACATGGTCCTCATCAGGGTGAGATGCAATAACGTAGTCAAGCTCTCCGTCAGTCATAGGCCTTATATAGCTTACAACCTCAGCCGCCTCTCCTGTCGGTCCGCTGTCAATAAGGATTTCCGTTTCTCCGAAGTCGATGAACGTGCAGTCCCCTTGTCCAACATCAATGAAGTATATATTCATATACTTTCCGTCAGCAGCCGCTTCGTCTGTACTTTCAGTTGAACTATCTCTGTCACCAAAAAACAGGTTCCATAAAACAGAGCCGCCTTTGCCGTTATCATCACGATTGGTCGTGACTTCCTTTGCTCCGCTCCCATCGTTAGACAAAAGGCTCTTTTTTCCGCCCTCGCCTCCTAAGCCTGAGGCAAAAGCTAACAACCCTATTATGACTATGACAATCACTGCTATTCTGAAAGCCTTTTTATTCCTTTTCCTGCCTCTCTTAGCCAATAATTTTTCCCCTTTCAATGGTCGGTATTATTTCCGCTCCACAATCAATAAGCCTTTCCTTATCAGCTTTGGAAAGACTTTTAATTCTTCTCTCGAGGCTCAGCGCCTCTCCCTTTGTTTCCACCTCATAGACGAGCTCCAGCTTCTTTGCTCCCCTGGATTGAACGTACTTTGACGCACAAGCACCGCCTTCAAAGTGTATTTTCATTCTCTTTTCCACATCGGCTGCAGTTCCGGTGTAAATAGTATCGTCCATGCATCTGAGCATGTAAACATAGTACATTATGGCCTCCAAAGGTAGTCATCAAGGTCTACCCTGAGATTTTCAACATATATCCCATCAGCTTCAAGCATTTCCTGCTGTCTGAAGGGTCCGCCAAAAGCAAAAGCGCCCGAAAGCTCCCCCTTGGAATTGACAACTCTGAAACAAGGAGTCTTCACCGGGTCAGGATTCTTGTGAAGAGCATTGCCTACAGCCCTGGCAGCCCGGGGCGAACCTGCAGCCTCAGCGATGAGGCCATAGGTCGCCACCATTCCGTCAGGTATTTGCCTTACGGCTTCGTATACCCTTTCAGCAAAGGTATGATTTTCCATTAGAGTACGAGCGATGGAGCCGAATATACTCTGCCGGCAAGCTCGCTGTTTAACATATAGAGGCTCTTTGGATCTGAGCCGAAGAGTTCCATCTTTGTAATCATGTCATTTGCGTTTGTTTCTTCTTCGCCCTGTTCCTTGATGAACCAGTCGAGGAACTGCATTGTTCTGAAGTCTTTTACTTCAAAAGCAGCTGCATAGATGTTGTCGATTAATGAAGTAACGTATTCTTCGTGGCCAAGACCAAACTTGAGAACCTTCATGTCGTCGTCTAACACCTTATCAGGCTTGTCGATAGCCTTGAGTTCAACCTTTTCGTTGTTATTCTTAAGATACTGATAGAAGAGCATTGCGTGGTCTCTTTCTTCCTGAGCCTGAATCATATACCAGTTTGCAAAACCATCAAGACCTCTTTCATCGAAGTAGTTTGAGAAGTCAAGATAAAGATATGCTGAATATAATTCCTTGTTAATCTGATCGTTTAATAATTCTCTTACTTTTTTGTCCATCATAATAATTTCCTCCTGAGTTTTAGATTTTTCACCTGGCAGACTTATAAGTTTTACAGGCAAAAGATGCTTGCCACATAATACTGCAATACCTGCAGCAGGTTTTTAATAATGAAGGCTCGCTTTCAGTTTTCCAAAAGACGAGCCTCAATTTCATATATTTTCTGTCCTTCCGAACATAGCCTTAGCATTGCAGCGGAAAGACGGGAAATAACTAAGCTTCAAAGAAGAGCTTTGAGAGAGTCATTGGGTCGATGTATTCTCCATCCTTATAAACTCTCATGTTTCCGCTTGCGATTTCGTCGATGAGCATTACATTGCCGTTCTTGTCATAGCCGAATTCAAACTTGATATCGTAAAGAACAAGGCCCTTTTCAAGAAGGTCGTCTGCTACTATTTTTGTGCACTGCTGTGTCATTACCTTAAGGTCTTCGTACTGCTTGTCAGTCATAACGCCTAAAGCAATGAGAGCATCCTTTGTTACGAGCGGATCGCCCTTTTCGTCATTTTTAAAGGTTGTTTCTACGTATGCAGGAAGGTCTGCACCAGCTTCAATGTATTCACCGTAACGCTTAATGAATGAGCCTACAGCCTTGTGTCTGCAGATTACCTCAAGACCATGTCCGAATACCTTTGCAGGCTTAACTTCCATAGTTGTTTCTGTGAGGTCAGCACTTACGAAGTGTGTAAGAATGCCGGCTGCATTGATTTTTTCAAAGAAATAGATTGACATTCTGAGGTTGACATCGCCAACACCTTCGATAGTGAGGCCAACTGAGTTCTCGCCCGGGTCGAATACCCCATCTTTTCCTGTGCAATCGTCCTTGAACTTGAGCAGATAGTTGCCGTTTTCGAGTTCAAATACGTTCTTTGTTTTTCCAGTATAAACCAGTTTTGCCATTTTTTACCTCCTAAGGTTCCGCCGGAAACTTTCCGACCCTAAAACAATACTTTTTTCGTGAAAATTTTACTATATTGTGGTATTTGTGTCAAGAAATTTGTACCATAAATACAATAGATATTGACAAGAGAAAATACATGCATACAATATTCTTATTCAGGAAAATAATTTTTTTCAGAGCTACAAAACGTAGTTTTTCTTCTTTATTTAAAGACGAAAAACCGGAGGAATTATAAATGAATAAATATTATAAAAAGGATGTGCTCAACTTAGCCCTTCTTGCCGGAGAGCTTATGCTCAAAAACGGCGGCGAAACCTACAGAGTTGAAGAGGTCATGCTGAGAATCTGCAGCACCTGCGGAATAGACAAGGCAGACACCTTCGTAACCCCTACTTCCATTATGCTTATGTTTGATGACGGTCACGACCCCGGATATACCTATTCTCTGCAGAGGACAATAAAGGCACGCGACCTTAATCTCTCAAAGGTTTCTGAAATCAACAACTTTTCGAGACTTTTCTCGCCTGACAAAATGTCTGTTGAGGTAGCAATGGAATATCTTAATAATATCGATAAGGGTAACCCATATAAGAGCATAACACGAATTGCTTTCGCCGGAATATCAGCGGCCGCCTTCACCCTGGCCAGCGGAGGACAGCCAAACGACACTATCTGCTCCCTGATAATCGGTATGATAATGTATTTTTTCATTACGTCATACGCCCTGATAGAAAAGAACGATTTTATCAGAACCCTGATAGCAAGTATTATTGCAGCTGTTTTGGCTCTCCTATGTTCTTTCCTAGGGCTTTGCTCGGATATTCAGTTTATATTAATTGGGGCAATTTACATCTTGCTGCCGGGAATAGCCATAACCAACGCCATAAGAGACGCCATCTCGGGAGACCTGCTTTCTGGTCTGGTCAGAGCCTTTGAGGCCCTCATAATCGCCGGCTCTATCGCCATCGGGGTCGGAGTTATCCTGAATATTTATGAGATAATTACCGGAGGTGTATTATGATTACAGTAATAAAATTTATTGCAATCTTCATAGGCACCCTTGGCTATGCCATTGTATATAACGTACCTAAGAAGCAGCTTTTCTTCGTTGGGCTCACCGGCTGCGCCGGCTATATGGTCTTTTCACTATTGCCCTTCCACGAGGTTCTTGGATGCTTTCTCGGAGCCTGTGTTGTGGCCGCGTTGGCTGAGGTTTTCTCACGTACGAGGAAGGATGCAGCAACGCTGTTCATCATTCCGGGAATTATTCCCCTCGTTCCGGGCGCCAAGCTATACAGCATGGTGCTTAGTCTGATGAACCACGACTATCTGACCGCTGCAAATCTTGGCGTTCTGGTCTTAGGCTATGCAGGAAGCATTGCAATGGCCATACTATTAGTATCAAGTACCGTAAGGTCCGTAATAGCATATAAAAAAGCAAAATGACAGACAAAAAATCAATTATCTTAGCTTCCAAAAATTACCAAATCTCCGGCCATTGCTGACCGGAGATTTTAATATTAGTATTATCCTTATTTCAAACTAAAGATATGCCTTGAAGCTATCTTTGTTTGGTGTAAGGTAAGTAAGGTCATCCTTAGAGCCTGTCTTTTCAACGATAGCCTTTACAGCCTTAGCTCTCTTTGACTTTGAAGCTGCGACAAGCTTTTCTATCGCACCTGCTTCACCTTTTCCGCCAAAGTCTCTGAATTCGAGAACGCCCTTTTCCTTTGCGAGCTTAACGAGTTCAGCACCCTTTTCGCTTCTTACGATGAGCTGGTTCCAGCCCTTATCTACATCCCAGCCTTCAGCCGAACGAGCACCGCCCACCGAAAGGTCTGCAAACTCTGCTGTCATGTCGTAGCAGTATTTACAGTTTTCACGTACGAGTGGCAGAACCTCATCGAGGTCAACCTGCTTGTCATCCATGTCCATTCTGTGGAACTTTGAAGGAAGAATATCTACATGCTTCGCTTCTCCGAGCTTAGCCATTCCCTGCCAGTCAAGACCCCAACCGCAGAAAAGACCGAACACCATTCCGATATTGTCTGCATTGTTGTCATTTTCAGCAAAAGGCTTAGCCTTCATCTTGTAAGCAGCTAAGGTTTTGCAGGCTGTACCCACCAAACCGATTTTCTTATACTCGTCAGCGATCAAAGCTTCATTGAGCTTTGCGTTTGTCGGCGGAATCTGGAAGCTGCTGCCGCTGCACTTTGCAACATCTGCAGGGTTTGTAACTAAAACACCCTCAGGATTGAGAGTTCCTTCAGCCTTGCTTAGTACAGCTGCATCGATAAAGCCCTCTTCTAAAGCAAGCTTTACGAGCGCTGTCATTGTTCCACCGTGCTGCGCTCCCTTTCTGATGCTGTCGTCAGCAGCTCTTGTAAGGTAAACACCCTTTACAGGACCTAATTCAGGGATAAAGCCGCTTTCACTGTCCGCACCAAAGAACTTCTGTCTTAAGGCGTCGAGGTCAGCCGGCATTCTTGGGCAGAAATACTTACATCTGCCTTCTTTTCTGTCGCAGTCAAAACCAGCATATGTACGTCCCTCTGATGACTTCCAGAAAGGACAAAGGCTCTGACAGGAACCGCAATTTGTACACAGGTCGTTATTAACAACCTTTCTTTCTACTTCTCTAAAACTAAGCATTCTCGCACCTCCCTAAGTCAAAACTACCAGGAGTCCGTGAATTAATATGTCCATACATTCCACTCCTTCAGGAACGTAGTCACCAAGAGGTGCTCCCAGCTTACAGATACGATCTTCATAAATGTACTGGAAGCCGCCCTTTTTCTTTTCAATAAAACCAGCCTCAACAAGCATGTTTTCAATTTCCTTGAAGTTCTTGTCTACAGGGAAATCGCCTTCATAAAAGGTATTGTAAAGAGGGTGTGAAAACTTGCACTTCTGTGTTGCAGCCATTACTTTACACCTCCCTTTCTTATAGCATCATAGCCTGTCATAAATACTTCCTTATTAAGGTCAAGAACCTTGCCCTTGAAGTTCTGTGAGAGAACACCGAAGAATTCTTCAGGCTCGATAGGCATTTCTTCAAGACCTGCGAGAGCGCCCATCATGATGATGTTTGCAGCCTTTGAGTTGCCAGCCTCAACAGCCATAGCAGTTGCCGGAAGAGCAATGCTTACAGCACTATTAGCTTCGATTTCAGCCTGAATTGCCTCGATTGGAGGATACTCGTCTTCACCTGTAAGTACGCCAAGAGGATATGTCGGACGAATATCATATATAACCTTTGTATTAGGATTTCCGTAGGTTCTGAGCATTCTTAAAGCTTCTATAGGTTCAAAAGCAACAATAATGTCAGCCTTTCCTAACGGAATAAGAACGCCAGGTTCTCTTTCATCTGAAATTCTTAAGTGACTCATTACGCTGCCGCCTCTCTGTGAAGCACCATAGGTTTCACCAACAGCAACCTTAAATCCCTTTTCCACAAGGGCAGAGCCCATGAGGCCTGATGCCAGGATGTTACCCTGACCGCCAATACCGCAAATTACTACGTTAGTCAGCATTACTCATCGCCTCCTTCTACCTTGATAGCGCCCTGTGGGCAAACCTTTGCACATACTCCGCAGCCTACGCATACAACCTCGTCAATTGCAGCGCAGCCCTTTTCGAAGTCCCAGATGTTTGCCGGGCAGCCCCATACTCTGCTGCACATTCTTGAACAGCCGCAGTCGTCGCCCTTACAGAGTTCCTGCTCAACCCAGACTTTTTTCTTTGCTCTTGTTTTTGAAGCAAGAGTTGCGCAAGGCTGTTCTAATATGAGAATCTTAAGACCGTCTTCTCTGTTCATTTCAAAGATAAGGTCTATTGTTTCCTGTAAGTTGAATGGATCAGCTATTTCTACTCTGCAGCCTAAGGATTCGCAGATAGCCTTGATTGAAAGCTTGTCTGTAGGCTGGCCCATGCATGTTGTTCCTGTGCCCGGGTGTGGCTGGAAGCCCGTCATTGCTGTTGCCGAATTATCCAATACAATATGAAGAATATTTGCATTGTTCATCTTTGCAGCGATAAGACCAGGCACTACTGTATGGAAGAAGGTTGAGTCTCCGCAGACACTTACTACCTTCTGGTCAAAGCCATACTTTGTAAGCTGGCCGAGGCCGCCTGCAGCACTGATGCCTGAGCCCATGCAGCTCATGAACTGAACAGCAAACTGACCTGCTCTCTGAGCAGCAAATACGTAGCAGCCGATGTCGCCGAATACTACGCCAGGATTCTTTTCTTTAATAAGAGCCTGCTTGAGTGCGAAGAAGGTTGCTCTATGTGGGCAGCCCGCACAGAAGGTGAGCTCTCTGTCAGGAATTGTAACTGCCTCTGCTGCAGGACAAGTGCCTGAGCAGCATGGCTTCTCTTCTTTAATTCCAAGGAATTCTCTTAATGCCTTAATAAGTACATCAGGATTGAGTTCCCCAACCTTAGGGAGAATGTCGTTTCTTCCGCAGATATCTATATTAAGCTTTTCTTTACCTGCTAATGCAGAGATATGCTCTTCTAAGAACGGATCAACCTCTTCAACGATGAGAACTCTCTTTGCCTTCTTGAGGTGCTTAAGAATAAGCTTTTCAGGAAGCGGCCAGAGTGTTCCGAGGCTGAGAACGCCAACTTCATCTTCAATGCCGAGGTCATCAAGAGCCTCGAGAGCATAGTTTCTGCCTGTTCCGCCGGCAATGATAAGTGTTTCTGCACCTTCCTTACCATCGAAGTGGTTGAATTCGCAGTCTTCAAACTCTTCTCTTGCCCATTCTAATTTTTCTAAGAGATATGAGTGAAGCCAGTTGAGGCCTAACATCTTATCCCATTTACCTATCTTCTTGAAAGGCTTCTTTTCAGGGATTTCTCCAAGTTTTACTCCGCCTCTGCCGTGGCAGATTCTTGTGGTTACTCTTAAAATAACCATTTGCTGCAGTTTTTCTGAAAGCTCAAAGGCATAAGGAATCATATCCTTTGTTTCCTGAATACTTGATGGTTCAAGCATGGGAACATTAGCTGAAACAGCCATATGTCTTGAGTCAAATTCGTTTGTACTTGAGTGCGCATCAGGGTCATCTGAAGTTACTAATACAAGTCCACCCTTTACACCACCAAGAGCACCGCAGTGTATAGTATCACTCTGAACCAAAAGACCATTCTGTTTTACTACACAGATTGATCTTGCGTTAGCAAATGATGCGCCCATACAGGCCTGTAGAGCCGTGGTTTCGTTTGTAGACCATTCAGCATAAAAACCCATCTGGTCTGCAATTCTTCCCATTATTCCAAGAACCTGTGAGGATGGGGAGCCCGGATAAGAAGATGCGAAGTGTACGCCGCCCTCAAGAGCACCTCTAACGATGGCTTCGTTACCCTGCATCAGATAGGTTTTGCCGGGTTCATTCCTGGTTGTCATCCATTCCACTTTTTTCTCACTTCCTTTGTATATAAAATTTAAATAACTATTGCATAATTTCTGGCTTTTCAACTAAAAGCTAAGTACGTATATGCGTATATTTATTTATTTGGGGACCGAAAGCTGTTTCGAGTCCACAGAATAATTCTATCAATAATGGACTATGGTGTCAATTTTTTTCTGCTTTCTCACGGCAGGTTTTTGAGCACAAACCCAAAAATGAATTAAGGCTGCAGGCACTGCCCACAGCCTTAAATTAACATGTATTTTGCTAATAGATATTATTCTGCAACCGCCTGTACAGTAGCTCCAGCAAGCTGAAGAAGCTTAAGATAAGCTGCAGCTTTCTCTTCTGTAAGTCCCTCAATTGTTCCGCCGCCGTTATTATAGAACTGAGTAGCTTCGCTGAT
>DCGW01000082.1:0-166 GCA_002315335.1 Firmicutes bacterium UBA1768
TGTCCGGAAGGTGCCCCGTCATTTCTACAAACCGGCTTCTCGCCTCGTTTCCGACTACATACTGGAAGTCTCTGACCATTAATGGGAATGGATGCGGACCTGCAGCTGTTCCTATGCAATATATTGCATCGTGGTACTCTCTCGAGTAAGCTTCAAAAGCCGCGTC
>DCGW01000082.1:211-7255 GCA_002315335.1 Firmicutes bacterium UBA1768
ACGGCCTCCTTTAAGGTTTTAAGTCCAAAGGTTACCGGAACAACTCTCGCTCCAAGCATCTTCATTCTGGTTACGTTTGGTGCCTGTTTTGCAATGTCAACCTCGCCCATATAAATGTCACATTCAAGCCCAAAGTAAGCCGCTGCGGTAGCAAGTGCTACGCCGTGCTGACCTGCACCCGTTTCGGCAATCAGCTTTTTCTTGCCCATATACTTTGCAAGCAGGCCTTCTCCCATGCAGTGGTTGAGCTTGTGCGCACCTGTATGGTTTAAGTCTTCTCTTTTTAGATATATCTGAGTTCTGCCGAGTAGATTTGAAAGGTTCTGGCAGTGATAGACCGGTGTAGGCCTTCCCTGGAAGTCCTTTCTTATTCTTCTGAGCTCTGCAATAAACTGCGCCGACTGGGCTATTGTATTGTAGCCCTCAGCATACTCGTTAAAAGCTTTTATCAATTCGGGATCGTCGAGGTAATTTCCGCCATATTTTCCGAAATAACCCTTTTCATCCGGATATTCTTTTAAATAATTGTCATAATCTCTATAAATGTTGCTCATTTCTCCACCTCTCTGAAATAATTAAGAATTATAATACAAATGTCTATTTATGTAAAGAAAAAAACTTTTTGCGAAATTGAAAGCATTCTTCTCTTTCATATTGCTCAACAACAAAATTTTGCTTTATTTTTCCATATAATGGGGCTATAATTTAGTAAAAGTTTTAGCTAACAAACATACAAAAGGAGTATTTCATGAAGGTAAAATTCTGCGGCGGAGTTCAGTCTGTTACCGGCTCCTGCCACTT
This sequence comes from Firmicutes bacterium UBA1768, assembly GCA_002315335.1. GTDB lineage: Bacteria > Bacillota > Clostridia > Peptostreptococcales > Anaerovoracaceae > UBA1768. The sequence continues at coordinate 1,013 of DCGW01000082.1, forward strand.
ATTAACTATCGGAGATAAAAAGCTTCTTCTCGACTGCGGTCAGTTTCAGGGAAGCAAGTCAGCAGAAAGGCTAAACTACGAAGACTTTGGCTTTGATCCTGCCGAAATAGACTTTCTTATTTTGAGCCATGCTCATATAGACCACTGCGGTAGAATTCCGCTCTTGGTAAAAAAAGGCTTTAAAGGTCAGATTTTCTGTACGGATGCCACTTACGACCTCGTAGAAATAATGCTTAGAGACGGCGGCCATATTCAGGAACAGGAAGCCGAATGGAAGAGCAGGAAAAACCTCAGAGCGGGCAAACCGCCGGTTGAGCCTCTCTACACCATCAGAGACGCTGAGGCTTCTTTCCCGTTTTTCAGACCATTGGTATACAAAGAAACCAAACAGCTTACACCTGATATTAAAATCAGATTCAGTGATGCGGGTCATATTTTAGGCTCAGCAATAACCGAAATCTGGGCAAAGGAGGACGGAAAAACATATAAAATCGTCTTCTCAGGTGACCTCGGCATGAAGGACAGACCTATTCTCTGCGATCCTGAATACATCGAGGATGCGGACTTTGTTATTATGGAAACCACCTACGGCAATAGAGTTCACCCCGCAAACATAGGCAGCATAAATAATCTGGTAGACATCGTGCTGAAAACCACAGCCAGAGGCGGAACGGTTGTTATTCCTGCCTTCGCTGTTGGCAGAACTCAGGAGCTGCTCTACGACTTCAACAAGTTCTATGAGGAGTCTTCACCCGAATACAAGGCACAGCTCAAGGATATTAAGGTTTATGTTGACAGCCCTATGGCAACAAATGCAACTCAGATTTTCAGAAAAAATGCGCAGGTTTTCGATGAAGAAACAAGGGATTACATTCTCAAAGGAGATCATCCACTCGACTTCCCGGGTCTTGTGTTTACAAGGACTTCCGACGAATCTCAGGCCATCAATTTCAATTCCAAACCAAAAATAATCATTTCCGCATCAGGAATGTGCGACGCCGGAAGAATCCGTCACCATCTGAAGCACAACATCTGGAACGCGAAAAACTCGGTAGTTTTCGTCGGCTATCAGGCCGAGGGCACACTTGGAAGAAGAATAACCTCAGGCGAGAAATTCATCACACTCTTCAACGAGGAAATTCATGTTAATGCGGAAATCCACAACTTAGAAGGCATGTCAGGCCACGCTGACAGAGACAGCCTCCTCGATTGGCTCTCTGGTTTTAAAAAGGAACCGTCAATGCTCTTCCTCGTTCACGGAGAAGCACAGTCAAAGTTGGACTTTGCAGACTTTGTAAAAGCAAACCTTGGCTACACTGCAATTCCGGTTAACGAGGTCTCCGAGTTCGACCTTACTCTCAAAGGGCACACAGCAGCAAGACCCGAAGTATATGCAAAGCCTGCCGAAAAGGCTGTTGAGACTCCTGTTCAGACAACCTCGACCGAGGCACAGGCAACGCCTGTCGAAGCAGCTCCTACTGCTCAGGCTGACACGAATCAGGAAAAGCCTAAGGCAGAGGTTAAAGATATTCTCCGTATCAGAGAGGATATGTATAAGCTCCACGACGATTTCGAGCACCTGCTCTACAACGCAACTCTCGCAGTCGATGATACAAGAATAAGCGCAGAAAAAGCAGAAGAGCTCAACAATATTCTTGTCAACTTAGAAAAGGGTATTGTAAGTCTCGGAGCCGAGGTTCTCACCGAAGAATAGCCTTAGCGCTAAAGGCTGCTATGCTCGGTTTTGAAGCGAGTAGAATTGACAAAAAATATTTTAGAAAGGACGGTATGTGGCTTCTTTCACAAGTCCCCACATACGAGTACGACAAATAATAATAACCGGTAACAAGAAAAAAGTTAAGTTGACCGGAAAACATTTTTTATTCGACTCACCATTATAGTTATGAAAAAAATCTTAGTTTTAATTTTAGCACTGGCATTACTTTTCTCCCTTTCTCTTACAGGGTGCGGAGATGACGTAAGCGGTACAATGACAATTGACAGCGAAACTCTCGACGGCATTACAGAGGTTGCCGTTGGCAGTCTCGGGAAGTATGACCTTTCTGGCGATATGTTTGGCACCTACGCCGTAGCCATCCCGCCTGAGGTCTTAACCGATTCAAAAGCGACAATCGAATTTTACGAGTCTGAAAGTGATGACTCGGCAGTTCAGTTAATCTCAGTTCAGAGATGGAAGACCTCAGAACCGCCTGAAGCAGACGGCTTCCTGGCTGACAATTATACCGAGGTTCACAACGATGTGATGGACCTTGACTGCACCGTGAGCTATGGCACCTGTGACTTAGATGGAATTGAACTTTTCACACAGTCCTATTTCTTTGAAGACGGCGACTATACCGTAAAGCTGACCTTCTATGGCTTGGAGTCATTTGAAAAATAGCAAAAGCAAACCCCGGTACGATTTCTATGCAGCTTGTACCGGGGTATTTTTAACTTTACTTCCCTCTTCCTACCTCTCATTAAGAGGGATATATGGATTGTCTCTTTCTATATTGATGTAGGCCGGTCTGATTATCTTCTCTGCCATGAAAAGCTCTTCCATTCTGTGGGCGCACCAGCCGGATATTCTTGAAGCCGCAAACAGCGGAGTGGAGATTTCGATAGGAATATCCAGAGCGGAATATACAAACCCTGAATATAGGTCAACATTTGCCATCATTGTTCTTTCTATTCCTCTGGCCTCAAACATGAGTCTTGAGGCATTTTCTTCTATATATTCATAGAGTTCAAACTCCTCCATGAGCCCTTTATCTTCCGCAAGCTTTCTCGCCATTTTCTTGAGAATTACCGCTCTCGGATCAGACAGAGTGTATACCGCATGGCCAAAGCCGTAAAGCAGACCGGAGTGGTCTCCATGCTTTCCCTGAAGAATTCCGATAATATAATCGTCAACTAACTTCTTGTTGCTGATGTCTTTTACATTTTCCTTGAGCGCCCTCATCATCGACACAACCTTAACATTTGCGCCTCCATGCTTTGGTCCCTTCAAGGAACTGATTGCTGCAGAGATAGTAGCATAAGTGTCTGTTCCCGAGGAAGAAATAACATGTGTTGTGAAAGCCGAATTGTTTCCGCCGCCGTGCTCTGCATGAAGTATTAAGCAAATATCGAGGATTGTAGCTTCCAGCTCTGTATATGTTCCCATAGGCCTGATCATTCTCAGAATATTCTCAGCTGTTGAAAGCTCCGGAAGAGGTCTGTGGAAATGAAGGCTGGCATTTTTGTCATAGGAAACCTTTGCCTGATAGCCGTAGCATACAAGCGCCGGCATTCTTGCTATGAGGTCAATAGACTGTCTCAGCACGTTTTCCATTGAGGTGTCATCAGGGTTTTCGTCAAAGGCGTAAAACGAAAGCACGCATCTTGAAAGCTTGTTCATAATATCCAGACTCGGAGCTGTCAGGATAGAGTCTCTTACGAAAGCAAATGGAAGCTCACGTCTTTGGCCCAGGTATTCGTTATAAATCTCGAGGTTCTGTCTGTCAGGGAGCTTGCCGAAAAGAAGAAGGTAGCTGGTTTCTTCGTAGCCCTTGCGTTTTTCCTTCATTGTACCGTCAACTAAGTCCTCAACGTTAATTCCGCGATAATACAGCTTTCCTTCCTTAGGCTTTTTTTCGCCGTCTATCATATCGTAGCCGTCAACACAACCGATTTTTGTAAGTCCTACAATAACACCGGTACCGTTTGCATTTCTGAGTCCACGCTTTACGTCAAATTTTTCATACAGGCTAAGGTCTACGTCATTGCAGCGAGCGATTTTATCGGACATCATCCTGCAATAGAGCTCTCGTGCCTGTATTGTTTCAAATTCATTCATCTTTCCCATTTTTCTTACCTTACTCTCATATCCCAACCCGTTTTATGCTGCAAGCAGCCTTTATGAGTCAATTTATTTATCAATAGCAAACAAAAAACCCTGTAATTCAGCGAATGTAAAGGTTTTCATAAATATACATCAGAATTGTGGTTTTGTCAAGTTTGCCGATACTATTAGCCGACCGAGGTATGTGTAAATGGGCTGTTATATGACACTTTCAGGCTAAATAATATCTTCCAATCGATCCGACAGATTCGGAATATCATTAATTATTGTATCCCATACTGTTTTAGCGTCAACTCGCAAATATGCGTGCGCCATAATATTTCTTATTCCATACATTTTGTGCCAGGGAATATCTTTCAATCCTTCTTTTGCTTCTTCCGATATTTGATTTGCCAATTCTCCCATTTGAAAAATATTCATATTTACAGCATCTCTGTAGTCTGCATCGTTACAGAAGTATGAATAATTATCCCCAAATCTTTTCCTTGCACTTTCAATTCTTGCCGCATGCTCAATTATTCTTAAGATTAATTCTCTATCTCTATCAGATATTTTTATCATATACTACTACCTCATCCTGTTTAATCTGTTTCATAAATCTTTTTCCGGATTCTGTATTGTTTTCTTCGATAGCTGTTCTGGTAATCAAGTCAACTTTTTTCCCTAATGCCGATTCCGCTTGCTCTATTATGTCCATATACTCAAATAATCCCGAATAACTGCCGCCCTCAATAATCAGATCTACATCACTATTTTGATTTGCCTCGTTTCTTGCGTAAGAACCAAACAAAACGATCCTGCTAATACCATATCTTTTCGCAATTGGAATAAGCAGAATTTTAATAGCTTCAATTGATAAAACTTCTTGCCGACCTCTAATATCATCTCTAATAAGTTGCTTAATATAACCCTGTCGATTATCCGCAGCATCAAGCTTATTCAGAATATCTGCATCGTTCTTCAGATTAAGCTTTAATACAACTTGCCTTGTATTCTCTTTGTCGTATTTATACTGTGCTTTCAGTTTTGCTTCACTAATCATAAGACACCTCACCGAGATAAGTATATACCTATCCCAATGAGGTGTCAAACAGTTTTATTTAATAGAATTTTTAATTCGCTACACGCTCTGGGCAATTTTATAAAGGTCAAAGGCTTTCTTAATTACCTCTTCAGGCGGCGAAAGCTCTTCCGGCAGCTTGTCCATCGGAAACCATCCGACATTTTTGCTCTCGTAGGAGCACCTGAGTTTCCCGAAAACATACATTCCCACATATATGAGCAGACGAGCCCTTACCTCGGGAAATTCATAGTCTCCAAGAGGAGCCATGATTTCACAGGAGATACCAGTTTCCTCAAAGACCTCCCTCTCTATGGTTTCTGGAGGACTCTCATTTGAATCAGGGAAGCCTGCAGGAGGTCCCCACGACATAGGTGGAAATCTTCGCTGAACCAGCAAAACCTCATCATTTTCATTAAAAATAATTCCACAAGGAGCATTTCTCAGCTCCTGATCAAAAATATTCATAGGATTCCTTTCGAGACCTATCTCTTATTGCTTGCGCCAAGAACATCCTTAATTTTGTGCTGAACCATTCCCTGAATTGCTTTTCTTCCCGGTCCAAGGTATTTTCTTGGGTCGAATTCGCCAGGATTTTCAACCAGCACCTGTCTGATTGCTGCAGTCATAGCAAGTCTTAAGTCTGTATCTATGTTGACCTTACAAACATGGTGTTTCACAGCTTCTTTTATCATATCCTCAGGAACACCCTGCGCACCCGGAATGCTTCCTCCATACTGGTTGCACTTGTCAACGAATTCCTTGATTACTGTTGAAGCCCCATGGAGAACGAGCGGGGTATCAGGAATAAGCTTTTCGATTGCAGCTAATCTTTCAAAATCAAGATATGGGTCGCCCTTGAACTTATATGCTCCGTGGCTTGTTCCGATTGCGATTGCCAGAGAGTCAACGCCTGTTCTTTCTACGAATTCCTGAGCCTGTTCAGGGTTTGTGAATTTTGCATCCCTTTCGCTTACGTTTACTGCATCTTCAACGCCCGCGAGAGTACCGAGCTCCGCCTCTACTACAACGCCGTGAGCGTGAGCATATTCAACAACCTGCTTAGTCATTTCTATGTTCTTTTCGAACGGGTGCTTTGAACCGTCAATCATAACGGAAGTAAAACCGTCATCTACACACTTTTTACATATTTCAAAGTCTGCGCCATGGTCGAGATGAAGGACGATGTCGAGACCGGAGTCTTCCATAGCAGCCTCAACCAGGTGAAGCAGGTATGAAGGCTTAGCATAGTCTCTTGCACCTGCAGAAACCTGAAGAATAAGAGGTGCTTTTTCAATCATTGCAGCGTCAACTATACCCTGAACGATTTCCATATTAT
>DCGW01000082.1:7354-7582 GCA_002315335.1 Firmicutes bacterium UBA1768
TAAATGCCATTTTCTTTTCCTCCTTATAAAAAACAGCGGGTTATAATGTAATAACATTATAACCCAAACAAAAACTAAAGGCAATGGCACCCTTATTATTATGCTGTTTTATTTTGTGTGAATTGAATTTACCAATACATGCATGTACGGATATACGGGCATTCCATTATCGCACCAGAGGTTTATTCTATACTTTCCAACATAAGCTAATACACAGTATGATTCTTC
>DCGW01000082.1:7607-17519 GCA_002315335.1 Firmicutes bacterium UBA1768
TCGTCTCTCTGGTTGTCAATGTCACAAATACGAACCTCTCCAGCAGCAGAATCAACATAGAACATATCGATTAGCTCGTAGCCCACTGCCATAGGTTTCAGACTGCTCTTTTGTGTATTCTTCAAGAGTTCTGCCATTTTTTTCTGCGCTGAAAACTTCAATGAAAGGTGTGTCACAGTCCTCACAGTAATATGCTTATCTTTCACATCTTAAGTGCCGTGATTGGCACAACAAACACCCCGTCAGGCCTTTGATACGCCGCATTGCTCAAACCGCAGATTACACAAAGTGCAGCTGGTGCACTTTCCGATTTGAAAGACTCTTTCACAGCAAGAAGGTTTGCTGCAGCCTCATCGATCTGATTAGCTCCAAGCTTAATTTCAAAGCCACACCATCTTCCGTCTTTTAGTTCTATGACCGCATCCATTTCTTTATTCTTATAATCCTGATAATGGTAAAGTTTTGCCTCAAAAGACTCTGCATAGATTTTTAAATCACGCTCGCAAAGAGCTTCAAACATAAAACCCAAAGTATTCAGGTCGTTAATCAGGCCATCTGGAGTGGCCTTTAACAAAGCACAAGCCAATGAAGGATCTGCCAGATGCCTTTTTTCTGATTGCTTTACTCTGACAGAGGAGCGCATACCAACAGAAAAAGGAGGCTGATTATCTATCAGAAACAGGCGATTAAATACATCCAAATATGTGGCTACAGTATTTGAATCAATGTCCTCGTCATCAATAGCCTTAATATCATTAATTAGTGTTTTATTGCTAACCGTGGTACTTTCATTTCTTGCAAGCGACCTGAGCAGCTTAATCATTTTTGAAGAATCTCTCTTAATACCATCAATTCTATACGCATCATCTTCAATAATCGCATCGAGATACTTTTGGGGAAGCAATGCAGCCTGTTTAGTCGTAAGCTCCAAGTTTCCGGGCCAACCGCCTCTGATAATCAGTTCAATTAACCGCTCAAGCCTTACCTCACCTGTCATTTTCGGACTAAGCTGCCCGTTACATAAAGATTCCAAAGAAACCAAGCCTGATGAGTCTCCAGATTCAAACAATGACATAGGTCTCATTCTCAAACGAGCAATTCTGCCCGCTCCACTATGACGAATGCCTTTATGGTTTGGGGTAGATGAGCCTGTCAAAATATACTGTCCCTTTTGATTTGCCTCATCAACTTTGTATCTTACAGCGTCCCATAATGGAGGAACCTCCTGCCACTCATCGATAAGACGAGGTTTCTCACCCTCCAGTACCACTTCAGGATTTAATTCTGCCAGTCTTCTGTTCTGAAAGTTTCCGGTCGGATCACCTAAGTAAATTTCACTATTACTATGATATGCTGAAGTTCTTGTTTTTCCGCACCATTTTGGGCCTTCAATACAGACCGCACCAAATACGTCTAAGTATTCTTCAACCTGGTCATCAATAACCCTTTTTCGATATCCCGAATTATCCATTGAGAAACCCTCCTGATTATCAATTTCTTTCCTGAATTATATCTCATTCAGTCATTTTTTGCAATATCATTCAGTCAGATTTTCGTTTTTCATTCAGTCATTTTTAAGATTTTCATTCAGTCACTTTTTGCTTTTTCATTCAGTCATTTTTTAAGTTTTCATTCAGTCATTTTTCTCTTTCAGAAATTCCAAGACAGCCTCCGCAGCTTTACGGTTCATGCTCGTCACTCCAGCAAGTTCTTCCACCGAGGCATTTCTTATTGCCTCAACCGAGCCAAAATGACTCAGCAGCGCATTACGTCTCTTTTCTCCGACTCCCGTAATATTATCGAGAACAGACCCTGTCACACGCTTATCTCTTAGATTTTTATGATAGTCGATAGCAAAGCGATGAACCTCCTCCTGAATAAAATAAATAAACTTATAGAGTTCGCCTCGCTTATCAAGTCCAGCCCTTACTCCCTTAAAAACAAGGTCCTCGGTCCTGTGCTTATCGTCCTTAACCATGCCCGCTACAGGAATATCAAGCTTCAGTGCATCCACCACTGCTTCCACTGCTGCAGCCTGCTTTTCACCACCATCAATCAAGAGCAGATCAGGCTTTTTTTCAAAGCCATTAGGAGCCCCCGACTCCCTGGCCTTAATATATTCGCTCAGCCTTCTGTAAATCACCTCCTGCAGCGAACCATAGTCGTTCGGACCTTCAACCGTTTTAATCTTAAACTTCCTGTAGTCCTTCGGTCGCTTTTTACCGTGCTCAAACACCACCATTACTCCAACCGAATCCACACCCGAGGTGTTTGAAATATCATAGGCCTCAATTCGCTCTATGCTTCTTCCAGCATATTCCTCGCCGGTAATTACTGTCGAAAAGGCAGCCTTCAGCCGCTCCGTCTTGTCGGCCTCATTCTGCATTCTCTTTTCAAAGGTCTCACGCGTTTTAGTGATATTTTCCAGTGCCATATCGAGCAGGGCCTTTTTTTCGCCTCTTTGCGGCACTGAGATTTTTACCTTTGAACCTTTTAGTGCTGACAGCCACTCAGAAATAATTTCGTATTCCTTGTTATCTGACTCCACCAGAATATCACGAGGAATAAGCGAAGCCTCCGAATAATACTGCTTTATAAAAGAAACAGTCTGTTCCTCTCTGTTTTCATCAAGCGACGGATTGAGCTTATAGCTTTCTCTTCCGATAAGCTTGCCGCTTCTGATGAAAAATACCATAATATTAGTCCCGTCCTCAACCTCGTCAGAAACCACTATATCAATATCGTTTTTCGGATCAGTAACAATTTTCTGCTTCTCTCGAAGTATATCCAGTGAAAGCAAATCATCCCTGTATTTGGCGGCTCTCTCAAAATCCAGAGCAGTTGCCGCAGCATCCATTCTTTCTCTTAGCAGCTTTTCAACCCTTTCAAACCTTCCGTGAAGAAAATCGAGAATTTCAGCTGCCATTTGGTCATAGCAGGCCCTGATTTTTTGCCCGGCTTCTCCCATTTCAACACAAACAGAAGCCCCGTCACAGCCTCTCTCATCAGAAGCAGTGCATCCATCCGCAGTCTCTTCAAAGCTATCAACCGACTCAGGATAGCCCTCCTCATCAAAAGCTTCGCAATTTTCCCATTCCGAGCCCGCTCCACCATATACGTCTTTAGAGGTATTCTTTTCATTGGTGGATGCGTTACCCTTGGCGACATCTGTAATACCTGCGCCAACACCCACCGTTTCAAGATTTTTTGCCACAGTATCCGCACTTTTCCAGGTTAACAGACTTCCTTCATATAAAAGGCAAATCCCCGGGCAAAGGCCAATATGGTAGTTGAGGCAGGGCTTAAAGCCCTTTGGAAATCGTCTCGAGGAACATTTTTTTATAGGATAAAGCTTATTTATAAGATTGATGAGCTGATTAACCGCTCCCACATCTGTGTATGGTCCGAAGTATTTTCCGCCATCATTAACAACCCTTCTCGTCTTTACAACACGAGCAAAATCATCGTTGGTGGTAACCTTTATATAAGGATAGGTCTTATCATCCCTGAGAAGAACGTTGAAACGCGGCATATTTTTCTTGATAAGGTTGTTTTCTAATATCAGAGCCTCCATCTCCGAGCCTACAATAATGTACTCAAACTCATCAATTTCCTTTACCAGAGCCTGAACCTTAACAGGCAGCCTTTCGGTCGAGCGAAAATAAGACCTCACTCTGTTTCTCAGAGAAATGGCCTTTCCCACATAAATAATCTCGCCGTATTTGTCTTTATACAAATATACCCCCGGCTTATCCGGGAGTATTTTCAGATTTTCTTCAATATTAAACATATCTATCACTTAGGTGAGAGAAACTCGGCCGCAGCCGCCGAGCTCTCCACCAAGGCTATTAAGAGTTATTAGAAAGAATGTGCTTCTAACAGAGAATTTTTCAGTTCCCAAAGCTTCTTTGAAAGGTCAACATAATATGTATGAGGATTTTCAAAGCGAAGAACCTCTGGCCATAGAGTGTCTATCTGGTCCTTACAATAATTTCTCACCTGCTCTGTAGTAGGCAGCTCATAAACTAACTTGCCCTTCTCAAAAATAGGAACAGCCAGCTCTCTGGTATAGAAGTTTGTAATCTGCTTCTTTTTCCAAACATGCTCAGGATTAAAGATTTCATAAGGATCCTCCACAGTTTCGTCTGCTAACATAACGACATCTGCAACAGCCTTATCCGTAGTCCTGTCATAAAATCTTATTGTCTTCTTGAAGCCAGGATTTGTAATCTTCTCAGGATTTTCACTGATTTTTATTCTTGGAGAAATCTTTCCGTCCTCCTCAACCGCAACCAGCTTATATACTCCACCGAAAACAGGCTCTGATTTTGAAGTGATCAGCTTTTCTCCGACTCCGAAGGAATCAATGCAGGCACCCTGACTGAGCATATCTCTGATAAGATACTCGTCCAAAGAATTAGATGCTATAATTTTGCACTTTTCAAGGCCGGCCGCATCGAGGATTTTTCTGCACTTCTTAGTGAGGTATGTAATATCTCCGCTGTCTATTCTTACGGACATCTTTTCAGGCTTAAATTCCTTGAAAATCTTGATTGCATTAGGTAAGCCGCTCTTGAGAGCATCATAGGTATCAATGAGAAGCGAACAGTCATTCGGATGAAGTGTTGCATATGCCTTAAAGGCTTCGTATTCATCACCCATAACCTGAATCCAGCTGTGAGCCAGAGTTCCGACAGCAGGAACATTATAGTCTATGTCAGCCTTTACGCATGCTGAAGCATTTGCTCCTCCGATATATGCGGCTCTTGCACCCATAATAGCAGCAGACTCACCGTGAGCTCTTCTTGAACCGAATTCCATTACTATTCTGTCCCCGGCAGCTCTCTTAATTCTGTTGGTCTTTGTTGCAATAAGACTCTGGTGGTTTATTGCTAAAAGAAGGTAGGTTTCTACAATCTGAGCCTCGATTAACGGAGCCCTTACTGTAACGAGAGGTTCTCCCGGGAAAACAGGAGTCCCTTCAGGAATAGCCCAGATATCGCCGGTGAATTTGAAGTTCGACAGGTATTCAAGAAAATCATCAGAGAAGCCTCGGCCTCTGAGATACTCGATGTCCTGTTTGGAAAAACCGAGTTCACTGATATACTCAACTATAGTTTGAAGTCCGGAAACGATGGAAAAACCACCTCCGTCAGGATTTTTTCTGTAAAACACATCAAAGTATGCGATTTTGTCCTGCATTCCACATTCAAAATAGCCACTTGCCATCGTCAGCTCGTAATAGTCGACGAGCATAGTCATATTATGACTTCTCTTTTCCATTTTTTCCTCCTACGCCTGTCTGTATTCAAACGGGATTTTATTCTTTAAGTTGATTTCAAATACAATTTCTACTCCAAGCTGCTCCATAAAGTAAACTGCCATGGTATTTACAAGGGTAACATTATGGCTGCCGGCATCAAAGGTATCAACCGTATTGAGCGGTAAGATAATTCTGATTTTTTTACTGATACTATCGAACTGAGCCTTAAGCGTCGAGCAAAACTGCATTACGTCGATATCCGTCATCAAGCCTGATACAACAAAGGTATCTATCTCAGGATGTCCCTCAAGCCACTCTTGGAATTTTGGTTCAATCACAGCATTTGAGGAGGTCTTTCCGATAAGATCATATCCGCCTATTGCCTTTAATTCGTCAACCGGTTCAGACTCCGCAGAATTTTTGCAACGACTGTCTGTGATAAATACCGCAGGCATATTATTTTCTTTGAAATATTTAAGAAGGTCTGCTACAGGCTCAATCACGTCTTCAAAAGCCTCGTTTTTTGTGATGCCTTCTCTGATATACCCATTTGCTACGTTCAAAATAATGAATGCAGTCTTATCTCGGTTGATATTTTTTTCCATCAATGCAGGCTTCTCCCACATCATTCCGTAGAGCCCCTGGAGGGTTGATTTTGCTTTCTCCATAGTATTTCCTCTCGTTCTTATATTGTCAATTTTAAATTATAAATATTTTTTCAGATACTGTCCTGTCAGAGAATCCTCGCACTCCGCTATCTCTTCCGGCGTTCCTTTAGCAACAAGAGTTCCTCCTCTGTCACCACCGCCCGGTCCAAGATCTATGATATAATCGCTGACCTTGATAACATCGAGATTATGCTCTATCACTATGACAGTATTTCCGGCCTCAACGAGCCTGTTAAGCACCTGAATCAGCTTGTTTACGTCCTCAAAATGAAGCCCTGTTGTCGGTTCATCCAAAATATATACTGTTTTTCCCGTGCTTCTCTTTGACAGCTCGGAAGCAAGCTTAATTCTCTGTGCCTCTCCGCCCGAAAGCTGCGTAGACGGCTGTCCTAACCTGATATAGCCCAGACCCACTTCGTGGAGTGTCTGAAGCTGTTTGAAAATTGCCGGAAAGTTTTTGAAAAAGTCAAGTGCCTCATCTACAGTCATTTCCAGCACATCATAAATGCTCTTCCCCTTGTATTTGACCTCCAAGGTTTCCCTGTTGTAGCGCTTGCCCTTGCAGACCTCACACGGAACATATACGTCGGGAAGGAAGTGCATCTCGATTTTTATTATGCCATCTCCCGAGCAGGATTCACACCTTCCGCCCTTCACATTAAAGGAAAATCTGCCCTTCTGATAGCCTCTCGCCTTTGCATCGGGCAGGCCTGCAAAAAGGTCTCTTATGTGAGTAAAAACTCCCGTATAGGTCGCAGGATTTGACCTCGGAGTCCTTCCTATCGGTGACTGGTCAATATCTATTACCTTGTCTAAGTTTTCAAGCCCTTCTATTATATCATACTTTCCCGGTCTGGTCTTCGCCTTGTTGAGTTTTTCCGCCAAAGATTTATATAATATTTCATTAATCAGGCTCGATTTTCCCGAACCCGACACGCCTGTAATGCAGGTAAAGGTACCAAGCGGAATGGAAACGTCAATATTCTTCAAATTATTCTCCGCTGCACCTCTTACTGTCAGCCAGCTGCCGTTTCCAGGTCTTCTGAAGGTCGGGACAGGAATTGACCTCTTTCCGGAAAGATATTGCCCCGTTAAGGACTCTTCCACCTTTATTATATCCTCTACGCTGCCCTCTGCAACAACCTCTCCTCCGTTGCTTCCGGCGCCGGGGCCTATGTCAATAATATAATCCGCTGCCTTCATGGTGTCTTCGTCATGCTCAACCACAATCAGGGTGTTGCCAGTATCTGTCAGCCTGCGAAGGGTTGCGAGCAGCTTGTCGTTATCGCTTTGGTGCAGTCCGATGCTCGGCTCATCCAGAATATATAATACGCCCATGAGACCTGAACCAATCTGAGTGGCCAGCCTTATTCGCTGCGCCTCACCTCCCGAAAGCGTTCCAGCCATCCTTGAAAGGCAGAGGTAGTCCAGACCCACATTTTTCATAAATCCGAGACGCGCCTTGATTTCCTTTAATATTTCCGCAGCGATTTTCTCCTGATTCGGGGTGAATTTCAAAGTATCCACAAAGTCCAGAGCATTTGCTACGGACAGGTCTGTAAAGTCGATTATGCTCTTGCCTCCAACCGTTACGGCAAGTACCTCAGGCTTCAGCTTCTTTCCATGACAGGTTCTGCAAGGGATGAAGCTCATATATTCCTCGATTTTTTCCTTGATATAATTTGAATTTGACTCCCTGTAACGGCGTTCGAGATTGTTGATTACCCCCTCAAAGGTCCTGTTTGAATGTGTTCTTGTGCCGCTGAACCTGCTCTCGTAGGTATAAGAAATAGGTGTTTCCGAACCGAACAGCACCGCATGCTTAAACTCTTCGCAAAGGTCCTTGTAAGGCTTGTTGAGATCCTCACCATACTCCTTCGCAAGAGCTGTGATTATCTGATAAAAATAGCCGCCCTCGCCCATAGACGAGAATACGCTGCCCAACGCTCCGTCCAAAATACTTTTATCAGTATCTACCACAATGAGATCAGGGTCAACCCTCTGAATATAGCCTATTCCATTGCAGTCAGGGCAGGCTCCGAACGGTGAGTTGAAGGAAAACATCCTCGGCTCCATTTCAGGAATGCCCTCTCCGTGCTCAGGGCAGGCAAACTTGGTGCTGAATACCAGATTTTCACCACCTATAACGGCTGCAACCACTATTCCCTGAGTGTTGTCAAGAGCGACCTCCACGGAGTCGCTTATTCTGCTCTCTGCGCCTTCTCTGACAACAATTCTGTCTACAACTATTTCTATAGTATGCTTTTTCGTCTTTTCAAGCGATATTTCTTCCTCAGATAGATTATAGAGTTCTCCGTCAACCCTTACTCTGACAAAGCCATCCTTGCGAATTCTCTCTATCACCTTTACATGCTCACCCTTTTTTTCGTGAACAACAGGCGCCATTATCATCAGCTTTGTGCCCTCCGGAAGGCTCATAATCTTGTCAACAATCTGATCTACGCTCTGCGAGGTGATTTCCCTGCCGCATACAGGGCAGTGTGGAGTTCCTACCCTCGCATAAAGAAGTCTGAGATAGTCGTAAATCTCTGTAACCGTACCGACTGTAGACCTCGGATTTCTCGATGTGGTTTTCTGGTCAATAGAAATTGCCGGCGAAAGGCCCTCAATAGTATCAACCTCGGCCTTATTGAGCTGTCCCAAAAATTGCCTTGCATATGAGGAAAGGCTTTCCACATACTTTCTCTGCCCCTCGGCATATATGGTGTCAAAGGCCAGCGTCGATTTTCCTGAGCCGGACAGGCCCGTAATTACCACAAGCTTATCCCTCGGAATATCGACATCTATATTTTTTAGATTGTGGGCTCTTGCCCCGCGTATAATAATGCTCTCGTTTTTCACAATCTGTTCCCCTGTTTGTTTCTCCTTTGTTTGTTAACAGTTACACTAACCCAGCTAAACCGTCAACTCAAATATTCTGTCTCTCAGCTCTGCGGCTCTTTCAAACTGCATATTTGCGGCGCAGTCCTTCATTTCCGCCTTCAGCTTTTCTATAAGCGCCTTTCTTTCCTTCGCGCTGAGTTCTTCAGCCGAGCCCGCATAGTAAATGTCTGCCTCTTCAGCAACCTTGGTGGCTTCGATTTTTTCTCTTATGTTCTTCTTGACAGTCTGAGGTGTTATGCCGTTTTCTTCGTTATATTTCTTCTGAACAGACCGTCTTCTTTCGGTCTCGTCGATAGCACGCTTCATCGACTTAGTAATAGTGTCCGCATACATTATTACTCTGCCGTTCACATTTCGTGCTGCTCTGCCTATGGTCTGAACCAGAGAGGTTTCCGTCCTGAGAAAGCCCTCCTTATCCGCATCCAGAATAGCAATAAGCGAAACCTCCGGCAAATCGAGACCTTCCCTAAGGAGGTTGATGCCAACTAAGACGTCAAATTCCCCTAACCTCAGGTCGCGAATTATTTCTGTCCTCTTCAGAGTCTCCGTGTCAGAATGCATGTATCTGACCTTAACCCCCACATTTTCAAGATATGCGGTCAGGTCCTCAGCCATCTTCTTTGTTAAGGTTGTAACAAGCACTCGCTCGCCTCTTTCGGCAACCTTTCTTATCTCGAAGAGCAGGTCGTCCATCTGGCCTTCGCTCTTTCTTATTTCTATTTCAGGGTCAACAAGCCCTGTCGGCCTGATAAGCTGCTCGACAAAGACATTGTCGCTCTTTTCCTTTTCATAAGGAGCCGGCGTTGCGCTCACATAAATAGCCTGATTTATTGTCTGCCAGAACTCGTCAAACTGCATAGGTCTGTTGTCTAAGGCAGAAGGCAGTCTGAAGCCGTATTCCACCAGGCTTTCCTTTCTCGACCTGTCTCCCGCGTACATGGCCCTCAGCTGAGGTATCATAACATGAGACTCGTCTATTACAAGAAGGAAGTCGTCTGGGAAGTAGTCTATTAGCGTATATGGTCTTGCTCCTGGTGCGAGCCCGGTTAAGTGCCTTGAGTAGTTCTCAATTCCCTT
>DCGW01000060.1 GCA_002315335.1 Firmicutes bacterium UBA1768
AATAGAATTGAAATATATAATAATAAAAAACAGCATGCACGGCAAGCGGCTTTGTGCTATAATACGCTGGAAGAGAAAGAAATATGGTTAATTTTCATAACACTTGTTTTTAAGGAGGAGAAAATGAAAAAAAGAAAACTTTTATCAATCGTGCTGTCACTGGCCTTGGTGTTTAGCATGACAGCAGCATTCACGGTTGCGTCGAGTGCTGGGGATGGGAATGATACGACTGTACCATTCGTACCAGCAAACAATATAACAGTTTGCGGTAAATCTCTTGATGCAGAAACCCCGTACTTATACATTGACAAAACTACTAATGAATACGTAAATGCGGCAAATTTAGCCAATTATTCAACAGGCGGTTATGTTTTTTATAACAAGCTCGGTAAACTTGAGCTTCATAACTTTGTGTTAGATGGTAGCAAATTGGAGTACGATACGAGCAATCACCACTATTACGAACCAATAACAGCAAATAATGATACTAGACCAGAAACTACAACTCTTAGCATTATGCTTTTTGGCAAAAATAAACTTTACTTATCAACGAATGGTCAGGGCGCTATTATTGCTAATAATTCCGTTGTTGAGATTAATGCAGGAGATGCTACCGGAAGCCTTTATTCAAACTCATATATAGGTGGTGGCAACGGTATAACAATTAATAGCGGAACTATTTATCTCGATGCTAAAAGTTCTGGTAATAGCACCGATCCTGCACTTAATACGATAGGATGGGGAGGATGGAATAAAAAAGGCGCTGTAGCAATCAAAGGCGGCTTTGTTACAATTGATGGATTCAAAAAAGGTATTACATCAGATGAGCAGGTTTCTATTTCAAACGCATCGCTCACAATCAACAATTCTATAGATGCTATTTGGGCAGAAGCCGAAGCATCTATAGGCTCAGGTTCAGTAAACATCAACAACTTTTCTGGAAACGCTATTTATTCGAATGATAATGTAAACATTTATGGAGGTACTGTTTACATTTCTGAATACAATGGAAATACAGGTAATTGTGGTAACGGAATATTGGCTGATAACGTGAATATCAGCGGTCAGGCCCTTGTAACCATTACAGATAAAGATGAGCCTATTGGCGAAAGAGGTATTACTGCATTAAATAATTTAAATATTACTGGTGGCCAGCTTTATATTTCTGGTTTCCATTCAGGCGTTTTCATGGGTCCAAATTGGAAGCGCGGAGGCAATATTGTAATTAAGGATGCAGTTGTAAAAATCACTGCACCAAACGATGGTATTGGCGGCGATCCTGACAGCTTTACTATCGAAAACAGCGATGTTGAAATTCTCTCAACAGCAACAGTGACAGGCAAGTATGCCTTTTGGGCAGCACCTAATATCGTAGGTAATCCAATTATCAAGGCCGGCGACAACAAGTTTAATGCGGTTTATGTAAAAGCAACCGACCTCGTAAACAAATACCAGTATGTATACATCTCAAAGGATACATCAAAGATCTGGTCAAACATCAGCTCAGCAATTTCAAATATTGGCACACTGATTTCAGGTGCAAAGATTGGCTCATTATTCAGCAGCATTTTCACAATCTTCAAGAGCTCAAAAATCTTTAGCTTTTTACCATTATTATTCCTCTTAAAATAATTGTGAAAGCTAACTGAAAATAGACAAAAGCTTAATAAAACACTAATGCCGGCCGCAGATAATCTGCAGCCGGCATTCTTTATTAGCACCATTATTTCTATAACGTGAGCTCTACTCTACTCTCCTTCCACTTGCACAGGTATGTAATTACCACAATGTAAATAGTAATCGCCGAGGACGCTATTATTATCGGCAGACTGTTATACTCATCCATGACAGAGAGACTTAGCCCGTTTAACGTCATGTAAAGCACGACAAATACGCAATAAATAACCGAGCCTATTGTCAGCGCCTGAACCTTCCTCATGTGCTCCTTCGGGAAGTACATCACCTCTTCATCCTTCATGAGACTTCTCCAGTAAGGAAGTATTGATTCAGGAATATCACTCATCAGCCAGAATAAGAAAATCCCCAAAACACTTGCGCTGATATTGTTTACAGCAAGCATACAACATGCATTAACCGCCGGCATAACCGGATAAAGGTCAAAGCTTATACACAGAAATGCGCAGCACGATACAACCGAAAGCAGTATGCAATGAACAATTTTAAGCCAGTTCTTACGAGAGGACAGGTCTGGCCTTGTAAATCTGCTTTCCCCATAATAATCGCTCATTATGCCCCATATTTTATAAGGTATCCATGCAGAGAAAAAGTTACCTATGAAGCCAAACAAGGAAAGCCATGTAAGAGAGCCGTCAAGGTCTCCTATAAGATTTCCGACAGCACAGCCCCAGGCTCCCGCCGGCCCGAACCAAATCCCAAAGCTTACAGCAAGAGCATTGCACAGCCTTATCTCGGACACCTCAGGAATTAATACTATAGAGTTTTTAAATATTACGGCAAACAATGCAAAAACCGCTGCGCAGAACGAAGCCGCCTTTATCATAGACGGATATTTGAACATTTTCCAGACTTCACTTTTCATATCCGTTCACCGCCATTAATTACAAGCCTTATTGTATTTACCCCGTCAGCAGTAGTATAGGAATAATCTGCCACCCTGTCTTTAACGAGTTTTACGCCCATCTGACCCGGTTTTCGTTCTTCAGCTGGCATATTCAGAGCCGTATTTTCGTCAAAGCCGAACTGGTCAAAGCTGTCGCTCCTGTCATTTATTTCAACAACAATGCTCCGCTCTTCAACCGCTGCCCTCACAGATACAACGTCTTTTCTCTCGTCGTTATATCCATATTTTATTATATTTGTAAGAACCTCCTCGGTAACAAGGCAAACATCATCCTTCAGGCCTCTGTCAACCATTCTGTCCTCAAGGTCAGAATTAAGTCGTTTCAGCAATCCAAGAAGCTCCATAACATCATTGTTTATCGAATAATTAACAGTCATAGAGCGTCTTCCAAAGGCCAATACTGCTATGTCATCCGATTGATTTGCACCGTCAATAAAACTCGTCACATCATCGATTATCAGCTTTATCAAACCGTTTGAGTCCTCAAACCCGGCATTAGAAAGGCAGTTTTCGAGCTTTTCGCTGCCATATTGGTCCTTATTATTATTTTCCGCTTCGGATATTCCGTCAGTATATAAGAAAACATACTCCCCTTCTTTGAGGGTGGTTTCCGATTCAATATACCTGGCCTTTTTCATTATACCCATAGGAGTACCCTTGGTTTTTTCAAGCAATCCTACCGGCTTTCCCGAAGAAACCCTGTACGATTGAGTATGACCCGCATTAGAGTACACGAGGTGACCATTGTTGAGATCAAAAACTCCGGCCACAGCGGTAACGAACATCTGGGCCTTGTTATTTTCGCAGAGAACACGGTTCATTTCCTCGAGCATATCGGCAGGCGAATCAAAATTTGCTGCAGCTGTTCTGAAAAGAGAGGTCGCCCTGCTCATTGTTATTGCGGCTGGTACTCCTTTTCCCGAAACATCGCCAAGGATGAATTTAAACAGATGGCCCTCCATAACGAAGAAATTATATAAGTCTCCCCCAACATCCTTTGCAGGCTCAAGAAAAGCCCCAAGGTCTAAAGCGGGGTTTACATCAAGATTGGTCGGCAGCAGCGAGGTCTGTATTCGGTTTGCTATTTCAAGCTCCGACCTTGCCGAGCCTTCCTTTTGCCATAATATTCTTCTTGTGTTAAGGTCAATCATGACAAGCACAAAGAGGGCTGTCGCACAGCCATTGAGAACAATCATAGGAAAGCTTATGCTGTATACTATTTCCTTGGCTGCCGAAAGCGGTCTTACTAGGAATACAATAAAAAGCATGTGAGTAAGCTCCAAAGCTCCTACTATTATTCCCGAAAGCACCGAATCGATTTTCGGAAAACGATTTCTGCAAAAGCCCGAAAGCCAGCACGCAAGAACCATAATTGCAATATCGGCAGCAAAGGTCTGGCTTCCGAAATTTAACAGGTAAGACAGAATTACAGTTGGAATAAAAACGCTTACCGATACCAAATATCCGAACAGTATTCCTGCAAGAGCAATACCCGCCACTCTCGTATCTACGTACATGGAAACATATAATAGATAATTCACTATTATTCCGTACATAGAGATAAAAAGGAATACCAAAATAACCAAAATCAGCTTTGGTTTGGAAAGCTTTTTATGATATAGATCTGTTTTTAAAAAACTCGTTCTCGACAACAGGTAAGAAAATATGATAATTACACTGAAGGTCTGAACGGCTTCAAAAATGTAAGTCATTTTACCCCTTAACCATTCACATTAAGCTTTGATAATTTTGAAAAGCTCCACAAAATCCGTTTCTTCAAGAACACCGAGAACAGCTGGCTGCGGCTTTTTTATTGTAACGCTTCCGTTAGTCTCGCTTACAAGCCTGTACAACGAAAGCAGCGCTCTGATACCGGCAGAGCTGAGAAATTCTACCTTCTCGAAATCAAGAACAAAAGTGTTGCCGCTTTCGGCATATTTTGTAAAATGCTGTTCCGCCTTATATGCGCCGTCCATGTCGAGTCTTCCGCTTAGGCTTACTTCTATCACTCCATTTTCTTTAAATGCTTTAATTTCCATGTTTTCCTCCATAAGCAGTGAGCATGTAAAACTTATTCGTTAATAATTTGTCAATCTACTTCTCTTCAAGGTCAGGAACCTGAGTTTCGGCAATTTCACCGAGGATTCTCTGTCTTGACTTTTCGGTTTCGTAGTTAATTCTCTCAATATCAAGGGTTGGATATTCGCCGTCGCGATATAATACATTTCCATCAACCATAGTAAGAACAACATCTGTACCCGACGCTGCGTATACAAGATTGTTTAACACATCATACTCCGGCTTCATATATACCTTGTCAATATCAAATACTGTAAGGTCGGCCTTGAAGCCTTCTTTTATTAGCCCACATTTCTGCCTTTGCTGAGCCAACGCTCCCGCCCTTGTTGCGATGTACATAAGCTCCTTAGGAGAAATAACCTCAGGGTTTTTCAAATCAACCTTCTGCAGGAGCGAAAGGAAGCGCAGCTCCTCAAGCATATTGAGGTTGTTGTTGCTGGCTACGCTGTCGGTTCCTACCGCTACGTTAATTCCGCTATCTAAAATAGAACATACCGGACAGATTCCGCTTCCAAGCTTGGCATTGCTCTTTGGGCAGGTGGCAACGGTTACGTTATCTTCCTTTAAGATCTGAATATCCTCATCGTCAATATGCACACAATGAGCAGCTACAGTCGGGACCTGAAATATTCCGCAGTCGTGAAGGTATCTGACAGGACTTCTTCTCTGGTGACGGGCACGGCAGATGTCTGTTTCAGACCTTGTTTCCGAAATATGAACGTGCATGGAGAGACCGTTTTCTGCCGCAAACTCAGCAACTCCCTTTGCTATCTTTTCCGTGGAGGTATATTCGGCGTGAAGGCTGATTTCCGCTCTGAACCTGTCATTTTTCGGATCGTTGAAATCTTTAATAGCATCTAAGGTCTCTTTATAGACCGGGATTTCCTTATAGCCTTCAGCACTGAACCAGGTTACGCATTTAGAAAAGCAGCCTTTAATTCCGCTATCCCTGAAAACGCGTCCGAGCGCATTGTAGTCGAGGTACATTTCCTGAGTTGCGCCGATGCCGTAGCGAAGCATTTCTGCTACGCCGTACATGCCGCCCCAGTACATATCTTCACTATTAAGGTGTGCCTCAAACGGAAATATTTTGGTGTTGAGCCAGTTCATAAGAGTCAGGTTTTCGCCGTAGCCTCTCATAAGCATCATTGGGAGATGGCTGTGTTCATTGTAGAAGCTCGGAATAAGAAGCTTGTTGTTCCCATCATATACCTCACCAAAGTCTTCCTCAGGCATTTCACTTCCAATGTAGGCTATGGTTTCTCCCTTTACGCCTACATTCATATGCTTTTTAGCTTCAAAATTCTCGTCTAATATTGTTATATCTTTAAAAAGCATTTCAATTCCTTTCTGAAAACACTATCTCATTCTGCTGGTTTTCTTCCAGATTTTCTGTTTTTCCGCAGCTTTCACCAACTCATCTCTGAAATCAGGGTGAGCTATATTAATAAGCATCTCTGTTCTTTCCCAGGTGCTTCTTCCGGCCATATTAATTATGCCATACTCCGTAACTATAAAGTGGTCCTGGCTTCTCGGGTCTGTTACAATATCACCGTTATAAAAAGGCTTGACATTTGAGTGTCTCACGCCCTTGCCGTCAACAAAGGACGACTTCATGCATACAAAAGCCTTACCTCCGACACTCATGGAAGCGCCCATAAGAAAGTCTAACTGCCCTCCGGTACCGCTGATATGGCGAAGTCCGGCAGCCTCTGCGCTGACCTGCCCGTACAGGTCTATGGAAATACAGCTGTTTATTGAAATCATATCATCAATCTGAGCGATGGTATAAGGGTTGTTTACCCACTCAAGCGGACACGCCGCAACACCCGGGTTGTCATCAACCCAGTCGTAAAGCTTGTCGGTGCCTATGGTAACACCAGTAACGCTCTTGCCGGCAAAAATATTTTTCTTCCTGTTAGTCAGCTTACCTGCTTCATAAAGGTCGAAGTAAGCATCTGATGCTAATTCTGTGTGCATTCCGAGTTCTTTTATATCAGAATCAGAAAGCATCTTTCCTATTACGCTTGGCATAGCCCCAATACCGAGCTGCAGAGTTGAGCCGTTCCTGATTTCCGGCATAATATGCTCCGCTATTTTTATATCTTCTTCTGATGGAGTCTGTACGCTCATCTGAGGAAGTCTGTTATGGTCTCCTTCAACCACATAGTCCACTTCGCTGATGTGAATAGATTCTCCGAAACCTCCTAATATTCTCGGCAGGTTTTCATTCACTTCAACTATAACTATGTCGGCCTTTTCAAGTATGCCCCTACCTACTCCGGTTGAGCAGGAAAGGTTGAAATATCCGTGGTTGTCCATCGGGGCAACACTCATCATTGCGACATTCACATCTAAAAAAGTTCTATAATACGGTACAACGTTTCTGAACGACATTGGAATGTAGTTGCAAAGGTCTTTGTCGCAAAGCTGTCTTTCATAGTTTGAGCAGTGCCAGCTGTTGTAAAAGAAGTGTTCTCTTGATGGGTCACACTCAACAACCTGTATTGGTCCGAGTATTAGATTTCCCCTGAGCTTTACGTCGAAGAGCTCATCTCGTCTTTTTGCAAGCGCTCTGTCTAATGCTGGAGGAAAACCAAGCGCAACGGTATAGTCTACCCAGTCACCGCTTTTTACAACCTTTACAGCCTCATCAGCCGTTCTGAACTTTTTTCTATACTCCCTCCAGAAAGTATTATCCTTTTTATTATATCTTCCCATTCTCTCATTCCTATTCTAATCAGGCAAATTACAAATCAAACAAAGCGGGTCTAAGGCAACTCAGCCCTTAGACCTCAGCTTTTTAAGATATTCGTTCTTGGTTTGATTTTCTTCCTTAAGTCTGTTTATTTCAGCCTTAAGAAATTCTACATAGTCCCTTGCGAGCTTGACACCGCCTCTGACAGCAATGTCCTCGTGCTTTTCCATCTCGTCAAGCCACTGTGCAAGTGCTCTATCCTGAATGTTGTTAAAAGTTTTGTCTTCTTTATTAAATATCTTCATTTTACTGCTTTATAAATCCTTTAAATACTTCGCCGGACTCGATTTCTTCCCAGAATGAACCGGTAATTGTCAGGTCGTAGCCGTAACCATTAGCAGCTGCGAGAAGCTTTGCTGTTATATGATTACCATAAGGATCTGTGAAGTCGATTTCGAGACCGTTTTCTATTGGGTAAGCTGTTCCCTTCATTCCGTCTACTGCAGAAGCGTTTTCTGGTATCAATCTTGAATATGCAGTCAATGTTCCGTCACCGTTATCATCAAAGGAAAGTCTGTCTCCGGCTGCATTAGTATAGTCTCCGGCATATGGACTTACGGAAGAGTCACCAAACTTCTGCACATACATTGAGAGGATTTTTGCGGCCTGTGCTCTTGTTGCTGTACCCTGAGGCTCAATATTTCCTGTTTCAAAGCCTGTAATTAAGCCATTCATTGAGCACCAGTGCATTGCTTCGTCAGCCCATGAGCTGATAGCTGAAGCATCATTATAGTCGAGCAGGAACATCCATGCACCCTGGAAGCCGAGTCCCTTGTATGAAGCGTAGTTATAGAGCATCTTTGCGAGCTGCTCTCTTGTGATGTTATCATCAGGACCAAAGAGGTTGTCGCCATAGCCCTGAACGATATTTGTTTTTCCGCTTGAACACCAGATTATAGCTTTTTCATAATAGCTTCCAGGAGCTACGTCAGTGTATGTATTGTCATTCATAAAGGCAGGCTCACCCTCGAGTCTGTATAGTATGGTTGCAAACATTCCCCTTGTGATATTACCGTTAGGGTCAAAAAGGTTATCTCCAACTCCGTTCATAAGACCGTTTTCTACTGCAAAGTTGACATCGTCATAGAACCAGTCATCTGCTGTTACATCAGTGAAGCCTGTCTGCGAATCAGCTGCTGTCGGTGCAGGAGCAATAGTAATTTCAGGCTCTATCTGCGTTTCTACAGATTCAGGCTGGAACTCAGTGTCAGAAACGTCGTTCTGATCTGCGCTGTTGTCGGCAGTTGTTTCTACTGTTATTTCAACAGCCTGATCTTCGCCCGTTACGTCATCCGCAAAAGAAGCAGCCGGCATTAGTCCGAAGATTAATACCAGACAAAGGATAAGATAAACCAATCTTTTTTTCATGTTGTACCTCCAATATTTCTGTAAAATTTAACTTAAATCATACCATATAACAACCAGTTTAGTCAAGGTTGCGGCGAGATGGATTGTCAAAGAGAAAACCCGACTTCTATAAAGAAATCGGGTTTGGAAAAATAAAATATGACGGCTAAATAATTGCAGACATAACAAGGAATATCCATTTTATTTAGGGTTATATTTTTGAATTTAAGGGCAAGCCAAGCTAAGTGGCTGTGATTATAGATATTCTCATTATGTTGAAGTAGCCAAACAGCGGTTTCAATTCTTCGGAACCTTGCTCGGTTCACGGTATGTTATAGTGGCTAATTTGATAAGCATCGCTTAATAGTTGCTTCATCAAAACCAGAGTCCTCTGCAGCTTCTGCAATGGTAAGTCGGCCTTTTTTGATTAACTCAACAAGTATGTTTAATCGACCTTCCTCGCGGCCTTCCTCGCGACCTTCTTCACGACCTTCTTCGCGACCCTCTTCGCGGCCTTCCCTTAAGCCGGCTTTATATTTCAGATTCAGTTCTTCTTCATAAGTCACGAACTTCCACCTCCATTCGGAACCGCTGTACTTGTCGACTTCATGGTCAATTTGAGAAATAAGGCTGTTGCTGTTGGTATTCTCGCGATTGTTGATGTAATCGAAAAGCGGTTTCAATTCTTCCGGAATTTTTTCCGGCGAACACTTTGTGTTTACAATGATTTTAAATGATTCATCATCCAATGGCAAGTTATTTTTCTCATCGTAATTTCTGAAAAAGTATAGTGGCTCACCGGCTCCCATATAATCAAAAGTGCAGAGGAATACCACATAAGACCTGGGCAGGTGGTCGTACTCAATTCCTTTGTTTAGCGCCTCAAGATCCATGTTTCCTTGATAATAGCGACTTCTTTTTCCTATATGAACATGGGCAGAGGTCTGCATTTCTATTTCTGCCCAGACATTGTCAGAAGTTGCGAAAGCATCGAAGCGCACGCCGTGGCCTAAGAAAGAATACTTTCGAGTCACCTCTGTTTCAACTTTTGGCCTATCTGAGTCATTGGAAAAGGCGTCGTTCTTCCTGACCTCAGTGAAGTTTTCTTCAGGGATAAGCAGCCGCAAAATACCCAGACAAATTTCCTCGTTCTGCATCACAAGCGCGAACATGAACGGATCAGTGAAAGGAATCTTGTCGACTCCGAGATAGTTTGATTTCATAATGAATAACCTTCCTGTAAAAGATATTCAATCCGGATTGTGAAAGCAGAATACTTCATGAAATAGGCCGTGTCAATAGGCGTTGCATG
>DCGW01000004.1 GCA_002315335.1 Firmicutes bacterium UBA1768
ATGAAAAAAATGAAGGCTATCTGAGCATCCCTTCAAGAGGAATAGTAATTGTTGAAGACCTTGCCGAGCTGGCTGGTGCGGAGGTTGGCGACACAATTAAGATCGATGGGAAAGAGATTGAGGTCAAGGGAATAAGTGCACAATATTCCGGCAAATCGGAATTCATGTCATTTGCTCAGCTAAGAGATCTGGGAATTGACTATTATCTTGCGTACTTCGTCAATACAACTGATGAAGAAGCCTTGCTTGAGTGGCTTGACGAGCAGGAGGGTGTAACTTATACTATTTTCACTTCTAATTTAAAGGAGAAGATAAAAAGTGCATGCTCTTCATATATTTCTTTAACAAAAATGGAAATATTGTTTGCAATAGCCATAGCTTTTATGGTAATAACCGTAATGACTGTATCGAGCTTTATTGAGCAAAAAAGGAGGCTGTCTATTTTGAGAGTGTTGGGTTTTCAGGTTTCTCGTGTTTCGAGAATATGGCTGCTTCAGGTTGTGGTGTATTTTATTCCAGCAATCCTGTTGGCGATTCCTGCTTCAACGGGTCTCGGCAAATGGTTTATGATAATACTAAGTGGAAAAACTCTGACCTATCCCTATGTTAAAGATCCGGTGATTTATCTTGCAACCTTAATTTTAGTTGTGCTGATGTATGCTGCTTCTCACTTTGTTTCTATGATAACGCTGAGAAGACAAAATCTTGCAGAAAGCATAAAGAGCAGGGAGTAATTAAGAAAAGTAACAGCTGCTGGAAATATTATGCAAATTATTGGAAAGTTAGAAGTTGATTGGAGGTTGAATGAAAAAGTATCATGTAATAAAGTGGATTGCTTTAATAGTTTTTATTATAATAGTTGCTTTCGTAGGCTTTCTTACAGTAATTATTTTTGATGAGCTTAGGACTGCTGCAAGCGTAAAAACTCTTGCTACTGGAAATGTTGAAGAAAATGCAGGAAATGTATATTCTGTGGATATTGTCGGCGATTATTACCTTGATGATTATGTTGAACAGGGTGGAGTCAAAAATGACAATGAGCTTATTAATTTTCTTATTAAAAAAATGAGCAACGGCATAGTTGATATTGATATTGACATATCAAAAATGGCCTGTACGGGTATTGCTGCAGAATCCCTTAGCGGCTCAAGGTTTTTTGCAAGAAACTATGATATGAATACTATTACCAACATTGCTGTAGTAAAAACAAAACCCGGAAACGGAAGATATGCGTCAATCGCAATTTCCGACCTGCAGATGGTTGCGGTTTCAAAGACCAAGGGTATAACGAGCCTGTTTGGAAAGCTGATGTGCTCAATATCACCTTATGTCTGTGTAGACGGTATTAATGAGGCTGGTCTTGCCGGTGGTGTATTCTCTTCGCATCAGGAGGGAGGTGCCAACCAGAATACAGACAAGCCTGACACACCGACAACCGTATTATTCAGGATGATGTTAGACTACTGCGGAAGTGTTGATGAGGCTGTAGAATTAGCAAAAAGCTATGATTATCATGATTCTATCTCAATGTCCTTCCATATTATGGTGGCAGACTCTACCGGAAAGTCAGCTATAATTGAGTGGGTCAACGGTACACAGAGTACTGATAAGGATGCAGGCGATAAAAGAAAAATGGTAGTGACCTATAATGATGACAAGAATTACCAGGTTGTTACAAACTTTGTGAATTATCCAAACTTTTATGAGGCTCCTTTAGATTCGATTTACAGCTATGATAGATACAGAATTGTATCTGAAATGTTGGACTCGACTGACGGGCTCACTTCAGAAAGCGGAATTTATGATATACTTGAAGGGGTTTCAAGAGGACTCAGAGATGATGGAGAAATAACTGTTCACACGGTGGTTTATAACCTGAAAAACAAAACTATGACTCTTATTGACAATGAGAATTATGATGATCCCGCACACACCTTCAGATTTTCCTTTGATGATCTGATATAGCTTTTAGCTTCAAACAAATTAAATCCCGGACTGAGTTCAGTCCGGGTATATTTTTTAAAGATTGTCTGCTTCATCTGAAGGAGCGTCTTTTTCGTCTGAGGCCTTATTTTTCCTGCTGTTGTTTCCTCTGTAAATAACAAAGGCTCCTGATACGATGAGCAGTGCTCCTAAGACGGTAAATATCGGTGGGATTTCTGCCCAGATTATTATTCCGAATACAGCGGAAAATATTATCATGGTATATGAGTATATTGAAACCTCAGTTGCCGGTGCGAACTTATAGGCGCTCGACATGAGAAGCTGGTATACTGTTGCAACAAAGCCTAAGCATAGGAGCTGGAATAACTGAAACGGTGTAGGCAATACAAAGTCACCGAAAACCATAAAGGGAATACAGCCTATTGAGCATATTACCGAGTACCAGAAAACTATGACGGAAGGGTGGTCTGTCTGTCTTGCTTTTCTCAGGAAGGTATAGGTCATAGCCATGAATACTGCTGAAACCAAGGCAATAATGTAAAACTTGTTAACTTCTGTAAAACCTGGTCGAATTATCATTACCGCACCGATAAAGCTCAGCAATAGGGCAACTATATGAAATCCTCTGAGCTTTTCGCCGAGAAATATCCAGCAAAAAATTGCAAGAAGAAACGGATAGGTATTGGTAAGTGTCACGGTTTCCGCTACAGGAGCATAGGTCAATGCCATATAGTATAGCGCTGTACTGCAAAAGCCTGTTATGCCTCTACCTATTATCGGAAGCTGCCTGTTCCCTATTAGCTTGTGCTTTTCCTTCACTATAGTAAACGTTACGACTATTATTCCGATAAAACATCTGAAAAACATCTTTTCAAAAACAGGAACATCCTGAATCCATTTAACAGTTATTGAAAGAAGAGCCCCAAAGAGCGCAGCTGCTACCATCAATAATGCGGCTTTGTTTCTGTTGCTCACGGCAGAAAAGCCTCGGGGCCTTTTATCCCCCATAATATCACCTTCTAAAATTAATATGCATCTAAGAACAGCTCCAAGAATATAGAAAACATAATATCACAAAAAGAGCTTTTTTTAAACAGTGAAATGCTATGTTCGATTTTTGATATTGAAAAAAAGCCCAAAATACAGTATTATTAAGAGATGGAAAAGAAGAAAGTAGAAATAAAAATCAAGTATTTTAATGATGAATTAGAACGGCTGAGGCCGATAGACGGAAAGAGCGATTGGATAGACCTGAGATCCGCTGAAACGGTGGAGCTGAAAAAGGGCGACTTTCATCTGCTGCCGCTCGGTGTGGCGCTTAAATTACCCGAAGGTTATGAGGCACATGTTCTCCCGAGAAGCTCGACATATAAGAATTATGGGCTGATTATGGTCAATTCTATGGGCGTGGTAGACAATTCATACTGCGGACCCGACGACCAGTATTTCATACCTGTCTATGCGACCAGAGATACAGTTGTAAATTTTAACGACCGCATCTGCCAGTTCAGAATAGTAGAAAATCAACCTGAAATAGAATTTGTCGAGGATGACCTTACAGGAGGACAAAACCGAGGCGGCTTCGGCACAACAGGAACAAAATAGAAGAAAGAATAAGGAGAGAAAAATGGGAAAGACACTTGCGTACAAAATTCTTGAGAACCACCTTGTTGAGGGTGAGCTGAAAGCTGGCTCGGAAATCACGATTAAAATTGACCAGACACTGACACAGGACTCAACAGGTACTATGGTTTACCTTCAGCTTGAAGCAATGGAGGTTGATGAAATTAAAACAGAGCTATCTGTAGCCTATATTGACCATAATACACTTCAGACCGGCTTTGAAAATGCTGATGACCACGCATTTATTAAGAGTGTAGCAAAGAGACACGGAGTACACTTCTCTAAGCCGGGCAACGGAATCTGCCATCAGCTCCAGCTGGAAAATTTTGGAATTCCAGGGAAAACACTTTTAGGCTCGGACAGCCACACTCCTACAGGTGGAGGAATCGGCATGATAGCAATCGGTGCCGGCGGCCTCGATGTTGCTGTAGCTATGGCAAAGGGAACCTACAGTCTTACAGTGCCAAAGGTAATAGGTGTAAAGCTGACAGGTAAGCTCAGACCGTGGGTAAGCGCAAAGGACGTTATTCTTTATGTGCTTCAGCAGCTCACAGTTAAGGGCGGCGTATCCAAAATTGTTGAGTATACAGGCGAAGGTGTAAAAAACCTTACAGTTCCGGACAGAGCTACAATCACAAATATGGGAGCTGAATTGGGTGCTACAACCTCTGTTTTCCCAAGTGATGAAAATACAAGAAAGTTCCTCGCTTCACAGGGAAGAGAAAAGGACTTCGTACCAATGGAAGCCGATGCAGATGCAGTTTATGACGAAATACTTGAGGTTAAGCTCGACGAATTAGTTCCTTTTGCAGCAAAACCACACAGCCCTGATAACGTAGACAGCATTGAAAATATCGGAAAGATCAAGATAGACCAGGTCGCTATCGGAAGCTGTACCAATTCTTCATACACAGACCTCATGAAGGTAGCCGCAATATTAAAGGGCAGAAGAGTACACGAGGATGTCAGCCTTGTGATTTCTCCGGGCTCATCAAAAATACTCGCCAAGCTCGCACAGAACGGCGCATTAACAGACATAATAAATTCGGGTGCAAGAATAATTGAGAACGCCTGCGGGCCTTGCATTGGCATGGGACAGTCTCCGAGATCGGGAGCGGTTTCTCTCAGAACCTTTAACAGAAACTTCAAGGGAAGAAGCGGAACAAAGGATGCTGAGGTTTACCTTGTAAGTCCTGAAACAGCTGCAGCTTCAGCCGTTAATGGTTATCTTACAGACGGCAGAACCTTCGGAATGGACCTTCCGGAAATCAACCCGTATGAAGATTTCGAATACAACGACAACTTCTTTGTTCACCCTGAGGGTGCAACAAAGGCGAATACAAAGGTCGAAATGGGTCCTAACATCAAGCCTTTCCCAAGAAATGTAAAGCTTGGTGATAAGGTTGAAGGAAAGGTAGTATTAAAGGCAGGAAACAATATCACAACAGACGACATTATGCCTTCAGATTCAAGGCTTCTTCCTTTCAGATCGAATATTCCACACCTTTCAAACTACTGCTTTGAGCTCATCGATAAGGAATTTCCTCAGAGATGCCATGATAACAACGGCGGTATCATTGTGGGCGGAGAAAACTATGGACAGGGATCAAGTCGTGAGCATGCGGCCTTAGCTCCTCTTTACCTCGGAATCAAGTTCGTATTGGCAAAGAGCTTTGCGAGAATACACAGGTCCAATCTCATTAACAGCGGAATAATACCGCTCGTATTCGAGAACGCAGGTGACTACGATAAGATTGACCTTCTTGACGAGTTAGTTATCGAAAATGCGAATGCTCAGGTAGAAAAAGATGTAATTATTGTTAAAAATCTCACAAAGAGTGAAGAATATAAGACCATCCCTAATCTTCAGGAGCTTGAAACGGCAATGATTAAGGCTGGCGGCAAAATTAACATGATTAAGGGTCAGTAAAGAAAGCAGAGGATAATAATGGAAAAATATCTTGAACAGTTTGAAGCTATAGTAAAACAGCAGCTCGCAAGAGTTGAAAAGATGAAGCAGGATACAGAGTTTGACGACTACAAAAGGCTTGATAAAATTGTAATAGGTGTAGTTGGAGGAGACGGAATAGGACCTGCAATTACTGCACAGGCGCAGAGGGTTTTAGAGCATCTTCTCAAGGATGAGGTAAAAAAGGGCAGGGTTGTTTTCAAGACAATTAACGGTCTCACTATTGAAAACAGAGCTGCTGTTGGCAAGGCTATTCCTGATGATGTGATGGCTGAGCTAAAGCAGTGCAACGTTATTCTTAAGGGACCTACAACCACACCAAGAAAGGGCGACAAGTGGCAGAACGTAGAAAGCGCGAACGTAGCAATGAGAAAGGAATTAGACCTTTTTGCAAACGTAAGACCTGTAAAGGTACCTGAGCTGGGTATTGATTGGACCTTCTTCAGAGAAAATACAGAATGTATGTATGCTCTCGGAAGTCAGGGCGTAAACATAGGCGATGACATTGCCTTTGACTTCAGAGTATGCACAAGTCCTGGAGCAGAAAGAATTGCAAGGCTTGCCTTTGAATATGCAAAGGCTAACGGAAAGAAGAGGGTTACTATAGTGACAAAGGCTAACGTAGTTAAAACTACCGACGGAAAATTCCTTGAAATCTGTAAAAATGTCGCAAAGGACTATCCTGAAATTGAAGTTGATGACTGGTACATCGACATTATGACTGCTAAGCTTATTGATGAAAAGAGAAGGACTCAGTTCGAGGTTCTCATTCTTCCAAACCTAT
>DCGW01000015.1 GCA_002315335.1 Firmicutes bacterium UBA1768
TGGACTACAGGACACCTGGTTTTTCGGGAGATATAAAGTCTCTTTTTCAGAAAAACCAGGTGTCCTGTAGTCCATAAGCGTATGACCATCAATTTCAGCCAATCTCCCAAAATTTCTTTCTTCCTTCAACGTGGAAAACTCATAAAAGCATTCCCTCCCAAGCCTTGCTTTCAGGTAATTAAGGTCGTGTGGGTCAGAATCCAAAAACCTGTTCACAGCACAAACATCAAATGAAATATTCAGAATTTCGTAAAGCTCTTTATTGGCTTCATAACGAAGAAGCGAAGATTCATTTTGATTTACTACGAGAATATTTAGACCACCCGATATCAGGCTCCCAACTGCAAGGCTGCAGTCAAGATTGTTTCCGCAATCAGCGATTACTAAATCAAAAGTATTCAGCGACTCTGTAACAATCTTTTCTGAAAAATCAATATCATAATCTCTGTGGTTAATCAGGCCCGAAAGTCCGCCAAGAACAAACAGCTCGACATCCTTTTCACAATAATCCATTATTTCATCACCCGACATAAGTCTGTTATCAACTCTTGATTTAATTTCTTCAATAGAAGTACCCTTAGATGAGTAATAGTGAATTTCATCGTTGTCGTTTAGGGCTAAAAACAATACCTTGCCTGGGCTTCTGTATTTTGCAAAAAGCTTTGCGGCACAATAGGAAACCATAGTAGTACCAACTTTATGGTCGCAGCCATGAAATACTAAGAGTCTTTCCTTGCTAATATTCAAGCTCGCTCACTCCTTCCTGTACCAATATCAGACTGTAACCCTGTTCTACATAAGATAATATTGTTGTATAATCTGACAGCTTTGCAGCAATTTCAATATATGATGGTACATATAAGCCTGTCGTTCTTTTTAGTATTTCCGGCTGAAGAGAGCCTGTTGACTCAATCAATTCTCTTCCCGAACTGTCTTTGACAAAAGCTACATAATACGTGCCGAGATTAACGACAGGAAGACCAGAACAATATGCATTAATGAATATTCTGTCAGCTTTTCTTATCGATGAGCTGATATTCCTTATCCACTGCGGTTCGATTTTGAAAAGACTCATGTCCATCGTTACTGGATTTTCTCCAGAAATAAAAGAATTCACAGAAATCTGTGAATTCACGTTAATACTATATTTAAGAGTCTGCCCTATATATTCATTCAGCATATCCGGAGTAAGGCAGTTTTCCATAATACTATCCTTAGATACACTTGCAATTTTCACCTTATCTCCGGTTAAAAGCTCGCCTGCCTCTAAGCTTGTCGTTGTAACAACCACATCTTCATTTAGAAGCATGGCCCTTCCTTTTGTTTCCCAAAAGAACATCAGGGCTGCCGATAAAATAATTAGCAATATTCCAACCACTACTTTAATTCTTCCGGTCATAATCACCTCCAATAAAAAAACAGCTTCAAAAAATGAAAAAGCCGGCAGGAATTCGTTAACCCTCCCTCATTGAAGTCTGTTGTAAATTTTCTTTTCGCTTGATTTTAATATTTTATAGGCTGCCGTCTTGGAAATCCCAAGAGCCTCACCTATTTTCTGATAAGAAAAACCTCTCGCCCTCAACAAAAGCACATCCTTCTGTCTTTCTGTGAGTTCGGGACACTGAGGTCCGCAAATGAATTTAATTTTAGCTGCGTTTGAGTACTCCCTTATCTGAGAAATGTTTTCTTTCATTTCTGCAGCCATTTCTCTTGAAGCCTCAACTACAATGTATTCATCGCCGTTCTCTTTTGTGCCCGAGAAATTTTTCTTATGTGAAGAGTAATATTCTTTAACACTCCTGCACCCTTCGACATATTCTTTAAGAATATCATTCCAATCTAAATAGTTCCCAAATTTCCACTTCCTTTCAGAATTGTAAAATTTTTACAGTTGGATTGTACTATAAGAGAAAATTGTTGTCAATAATTTGTTCTAAAAAAATTCAATTTTTTTAAATTGAAAATTCAATTCAAAAAAACAATCTAAAGAAATCTTTATCAGGATATTTTCTCAAATCATTCTTTACAAGAGGTAATCATTGTCATAAAATATCTATGTATGTTTTTAAAGATTAATAAAGGACAGGTGAATATTATGCCTACAAAAATTGGTTTTGATCCGGATAAATATCTGGAGGAACAATCAAAATATATCTTGGAAAGAATCCCGGAGGGCCAGCGCCTTTATCTTGAGTTTGGCGGCAAGCTCATCAGCGATAAGCATGCCAAACGAGTTCTTCCCGGCTTTGACGAAAATGCAAAGTTGAAAATTCTCACTAATTTAAAGGAAAACCTCGAGATTATCATTTGCATCTATTCCGGTGATATTGAAAGAAATAAGACAAGGCAGGACTTTGGAATCACCTATGACTACGAAGTGTTCAAGCTTATCGACGATTTTAGGAGCTATGACCTTACTGTAAACAGTGTTGTAATTACTCGTTACGAGCCCCACCCTTCAACCGATAAGTTTATAACAAAGCTTCAACGCCGCGGAATTACAGTATATACACATAAAGCAACAGCCGGTTATCCTACAGACGTCGAGAAAATCGTAAGCGACGAAGGTTATGGTGCAAATCCGTATATTGTTGCTACTAAGCCTATAGTTGCGGTTACAGGACCGGGGCCGGGCAGCGGAAAGCTTGCAACCTGCCTTAGCCAGATGTACCATGAAAACAAGCTCGGGAGAAAGGTTGCTTATTCAAAGTTCGAGACCTTCCCTGTGTGGAATCTTCCGCTCAAGCACCCGCTCAATGCGGCCTACGAAGCGGCTACTATTGACCTGAACGATGTCAATATGATAGATAACTTCCACTTTGATGCTTATGGCATTGTGGCTGTTAACTATAACAGAGACCTCGAAATGTTCAAGGTAATCAAGAGAATTATCGAGAGAATTACCGGAGAGGAATCGATATACCAGTCTCCTACCGATATGGGAGTAAACAGAGTTGGCTTTTCAATAATAGACGATGAGGCTGTGAGAGAGGCCTCGCTCCAGGAGATTATCAGGAGATATCTTATTGCCAAATGCGACTATAGAAACGGTCAGATTTCGGAAGAGGCTCTTAAAAAGGCAAAGCTGTTGATGGACGACTACGATCTTAAGGAAGAAGACAGAAATGTAGTTATTCCAGCAAGAAATAAATCAGAAAAAGAAAATGCTGGCTTTGAATCAGATGAAGATATTGTCGGAGTAATGTCCCTTGAGCTTTCAGACGGAACAATAGTGACCGGCAAGAGTTCGGAGGTGATGGATGCAGCTTCAGCTTGCATTTTGAACGCAATTAAATATCTTGCAGGTCTTGCTGATGAGCTCCACCTCATTTCGCCGGTAGTCCTCGAGCCGATAGAATACCTTAAGTGCAACGTCAGAAAAAAAGAACATTCTACTATGGATTTAGGCGAAATGCTGATTGCACTTACTATTTGCGCAGCAACAAATCCTACGGCACAGATGGCCCTCGAACAGTTGGAGCAGCTCCGAACCTGCAAGGCACACAGCACTATAATAATGACAAAGAATACAGAGAATACAATCAAGGACTTAGGTATAGATTGCACGAGCGACCCTGTGTTCCAATCAAACAATTTATTCTACGATTAATAAAACGCCCGCAGTTCAAAGCTGCGGGCTGTATTTTTCGGTATAGTAATCTTTTTCTCAGGCAAGCAGATTTTCGCATTCTCGTCTTATCTCGGCCGTATGTCCCGCAAAGAACTCACAAAGGTCAGCATAGAGGTCGTCAATACTGCCATATTCATTGAGATTTTCGGAGATTTTTTTAATATCATCTGCGCCGCCGAAGAGGTGCTGTAGATAAGAACCCACCATTTTAAATAAATCCTGGGACTTATCTCCGCTATCCTTACAGGAGTCTACCATATCCTTTACCACATCAAGATAAAGATTGAAGAAATCTTCAAAGGTAAAGTCCTCAGCAAAGCCCGCAGCCTCATACAGAGCATTGAGCTGTGTAACGGTTATATCAAATGCATCGTCATCAGAGAAAAGATCTTTTATAAAAAAGCTGTCAATTGCAATCAGCGACTGCATTGACACTATAAGAAAGCTGTACTCAGCCTTTGAAATCACCTTTTGCAGTGAAGGATATTTGTTGAAAATCTCAGTTACAGGACCTAACAAATCTCCCAGACTTTTGTTGTACAGATAGTTTATAATATTGTCAATTTTTTCCATTTTATCTCCTGTTATATAGTTTAATCAACCAACGTTTCCCACATAAACATGCTTCAGATGTTTTTTGGCGATATCTGCAAGCTCATAAAGTAAAGCTATGTCTGTAGCCGGCTTATCCAGTTTTTTATAGGTCGGGAAAAATCTGCTTATATGAAGAACCATGTCGGGATTTACACTCGCAAGCCATTCAGCAGCAGCTTCAACCTCGTCTGGGTTATCATTTTCTCCCGGCACAACAAGCCATGATATTTCAACATGACACGACTCATTCGCAACCTCAATTGCCTTCTTTACAGTTTCAAAATCTCCTGCTATTTTTTTATAGCCTTCCTCGGTAAAATACTTCAGGTCAATATTCAAAGCATCAAAATACGGAAGAAGTGCTCTCAACGGCTCCTCGTTGATACAGCCATTTGTTACCATAACATTGATCAGACCCTTTTCCTTAGCAAGCCTTGCCGTATCAAACATAAAGTCATACATGGTTACTGGCTCATTATAGGTATAAGCAAGCCCTATATTTCCGGCCTCTTTATAAGCTATGGCTGTATCCACAACCTCTTCAGGATTAGTATCCATCATATCGATTTCCTCTTGGGCAGCCATAGAAATATTGTAGTTCTGGCAGTGTGGACACCTCAGATTACAGCCGTTGGCCCCAATTGATAGAATCTTTGAGCCTGGCATAAACTCCGCTAAGGGCTTCTTTTCAATCGGATCGAGACAGGCTAAAGAGAGATAGCCATAATTAACATTCACAATTTTGCCTCCGACATTGCCCCTGACACCGCAGAAGCCCCTGCTTCCTTCGGCAATAGCGCAATTCCAGTGGCAGATATTACATTTAACCTTATCCATAATAACCTCATTTCAAGCTAAATGG
This sequence comes from Firmicutes bacterium UBA1768, assembly GCA_002315335.1. Classification (GTDB taxonomy): domain Bacteria; phylum Bacillota; class Clostridia; order Peptostreptococcales; family Anaerovoracaceae; genus UBA1768. Next base: position 5,088 of record DCGW01000015.1, read on the forward strand.
CTTCATTTTGTCAATATATAGATAATCAAATCGTTATTTATTGATAATTTCGATATATTCTTAAATATGTCTCACTACTTCAAAACGTTTAATTTCGAAGCCGGAAGTTTTAGGTATCCCAGCCTTCTGAAGAGCAATCGCAACCTGCTGCTCTACAGTATCAATTCCCTTCAGATCAGGTAAAAGCAGTCCCTCGGCGCAGCCCATTCCCACTATGACGCCATATTTCTTAGGATCTAACTGATCGACCGACTCAACCTTCTCAGGAGTTCCGAGAACATCTACCGAAATCTCAAGCTCATCAAGCTCATGCTCCTTAACCGCATCAAATCGCGTATCTCCAAAAGCTGCTGCAAGTGCATTGTTGATTATCTCGTCAGCAATACATTCCTGATCGGGCTTAATGGTTCCTATACAGCCTCTCAGCCGTTTATCCTTCTTAAGTGATACAAATACTCCGGCAGCACCTTCAACCATTTCAGAAGGCAAATTATCCGGTCTCGGAAGCTTTCTGTGCTCCTTCAGAAATGCTGTAATAGTTTTTCTTGCAAGCTTTACATATTCGTCTTCCCTCGCCCGCTTTTCATCGAGTTCTTTACGTGTATCGTCCAGATAAATATCAAGAACATTTCTGCTATTGTCTTCGCCCATACATCTGAAACTGCAAATCGAATAGCCTACTCCGAATGGACCCTCATACGACAAAAATTCAGGCTCTACCGCAGTTCTGTCTAAAGCCCCAGCCATCATGACAAAGCCGCGCATACCACACTCACCTGCCGCATCACAGAACTCGTCATCAAAGTCAAAAAAGTCTCTGAAATCAGCCTTTGCCATATCCATTGTGACTCTTGCATCAAACTCAGGCCCTTCCGGCGCAAAGGTGTACGGACCGCTGTCCTTGAGCCTATGCGATAAATCTCCGCTGGCCACAATAACAACCCTTCGTCCAAGCTTTTCTGCGGCAGCTTTTACACACATGCCGAAGGCATAGTGTTCCTTTGGTGTAAGTCCGGATATTCCAACTCTGACAGTTTTATAATCAGAATAATACTTATTTATAAAATGCAGAGGTACCATGAAGCCCTGGTCAAGCTTTCGGGTCTGTTCGCCAAGAGTCCCCGCAGAAACATTCATTTTTACAGCCTCTTCCTCGATAATCGATACTAATTCCGCATCGTAATTCGTCGAGCACTCTACGTTTTCAAACCCGTAGTCTCTGAAGTCTCCATAGGCTTCGGTTCCCGGCGAAATGTGGATATAGTCCTGATACATAATAGAATGAGGAGTAAGCACAACTATGGTTTCAGGCTTAAGCTCAGCTATTTCCTTTGCAACCTTTTCATAAGCGTCTGCAGTTCTCTGAATTTTCTTTTCCTCGCCGCCTCCTATTTCAGGAATAATAAGAGGTGGATGAGGAACTATATATGATGAAAGTATCATAAAAGCCTCCATGAAAAAATAGAGTGGAAGGTGGTTTAAAGCCCTCCACTCTGAATTTATACAAGGTTATATTGTTATTTCGCCTTCGTAAATTGTTTCGGCATTACCTGTAAGGTAAACTGTTTCATCTGTATATCTTACTGTCATATTTCCGCCAATAAGCCTTATTGTTATATCGGTGTCCTTATCGCAGTAACCATTTTCAACAGCAGCAACAGCAGCAGCACATGCACCTGTGCCGCATGCTCTTGTTTCACCATTGCCTCTTTCCCAAACCCTCATCTTGAGAGTATTTCTGTCAACCACCTTTACAAATTCTGTGTTTACTCTTTCAGGGAAGATAGGATCCTTTTCAAACTCTGGTCCAAGGTTATCTAAGTCTATGCCATCAATATTTTCAGCAAATACAACGCAGTGAGGGTTGCCCATTGATAGACAGGTTATGTTATACTTTCCTCCGCCAACACTTGTTTTACGGTTGATTATCCTGTCCTCATTTATAGCTACAGGCACTCTTGAAGCCTCGAGCACAGCTTTGCCCATTTCAACTCTTGCAAGCTTAACCTCACCATTCATCTTTATAAGGCGAACATCCTTAATTCCACTTGCAGTCTCAATAGTTAAGTCCTCTTTATTCACGACTTTATTGTCATGGAGATACTTTGCAACGCAGCGAATTGCATTTCCTCCCATGAAGCCTTCACTTCCATCCATATTGAACAGCCGCATCTTGGCATCTGCAACCTTTGAAGGTCCAATGAGTACAACTCCGTCGCCGCCAATACCGAGGTGTCTGTCGGAAAGACTTACAGCAAGTCCTTCAGGATTGTTGATGAATTGATTGAAGCAGTTGAAGAAAATATAGTCGTCCTGAGTACCATGCATTTTAGTAAACTTAAGTGACTGTTTTTCCTGTCTCATTCTATTAATATTAACAAGCTCTGTGCTGGCCTGTGAATATTTACTCTTAAGGCTGTCAGCAAGCGCTGATGCAGTATCAAGTGAAGTGAGACAAGGAATTGATAATTCAACTGACTTTCTTCTGATTTTTACCGAATCATAGGTTGGTATTCTTCCTCTTGAAGAGGTTGAAATAATGTAGTCTATTTTACCGCTTGCGAGAAGTGTGAGGCAGTTATTGTCGGATTCATGAATCTTATCGACAATATTTACCTTCATATTTTCAGCGCGAATTACTTCTGCAGTGCCCTTAGTAGCATAAAGCTCATAGCCGAGTTCAGAAAACTTTCTTGCAATATCTCCGATTTCAGGTTTGTCTGAATCTCTGATTGTTATAAGCACACCGCCTGCACCCTTTCTCATCTTGTAGCCTGCCGCAACAAGACCTTTATAAAGGGCTTCTTCAAGAGTACCTGCAAGTCCTAAAACCTCGCCAGTTGACTTCATTTCAGGACCAAGCTGCGTATCTACATTGATAAGCTTTTCAAATGAGAAAACAGGAACCTTGACAGCAACATACGGTGAAATCTTATATACACCCGTTCCGTAGCCCATGTCCTTAAGCTTTTCTCCAAACATGGTTCTTGTGGCAAGCTCTGCCATAGGAACACCTGTAACCTTTGTTATATATGGAATTGTT
>DCGW01000007.1 GCA_002315335.1 Firmicutes bacterium UBA1768
GCATTTTGTATACCTCGGTTAATTTGATATTTTTACCTATTTTTACATTTATAATATATATTGTTCATCCCCTTGTCAATGTATTTCTCGGTATTTTTTATTTTTTTACCTTCCAATGCAAAATTTAATTACTCCAAAAATATTTGATAAATAATAGAAATTTCAAAAAAAATACAGCTTTCCTATAACTGTATCTTTTAACGATTGCTCTAATAATTTAACGATTTGTCCTATATTTTAACGATTGCACAGAACAATTTAACGCTTCTCAGAAATCCCACAATAAAAGGATTCTTGGAATGTAAACATCTTTTTCAACACTTGACTAACTAAACCTTTTAACAATACCTCTAAACCCACAATGAATCTATCACCACGACATTTTCATTTTACATTCCATCATTCGTAGTAAACCCGTAGTCAAACTATTATTCGTCTGCCACGATATGCCAAAGTTTGCCGCGATATAGGCAAATAAAGGCTTTCAAGCCTTACTCCTGCCGTGGCAGATGAAAAGTACCTTAATCATAAAAAAATTCACCTGTAATCATCTTCTAATTCTCCTTGTCCCAGTTCCATGTATATTTGGTGTATCGTCCACCGCCAATTTTAATTATCTTTTCTTGTTCCTGTAATTCTATCAGAGCTCTTTGTATTGTAATCTGACTGATATCAGGGCACTTCTTCATAATCTCAGCCTTAGTGATTGTACCAATTGTCTGTTTGATAACTTCGCCGATTCTATCACCCTTCGTTAAACCTGCAGTAGTCAGCAACTTCACTCTTGAAGAGAACTCTCTGTATGAAGCCACTACGACCCCAAGCATATACTTTATAAAAGGAATGTAGTCGTTTTCTCCTTCATGCCATCCTGCAGAGCTATCCTGTAAGGCCTCGTAATAGGTTTCTTTTGTGATTTCTATCATTTTCTCAATACTGATATACTTCCCCACAATATATCCGCTACGGTAAAGTAACAGCAATGTGAGCAATCTGCTCATTCTTCCATTTCCATCGTTGAAGGGATGAATACACAAGAAATCCATCACAAACATTGGAATGACAATAAGCGGATCGACTGACTCATCCATTAATGTTTCATCATAAGCTTTGCATAATGCTTCAATTGCATCTGAGGTTTCCCACGCTGCCACCGGTTGGAATCTCACCTTTTTATTTCCTGCACTATCAACTTCTGCAATTACATTGTCTGTAGTCTTGAAATATCCACCAGCTCCTGGTCCCATGAACCTGTATAAATCTCTATGAAGCTGAAGAATAATTCCTGATTTTATTTGCACATAATCATAATTCTCATGAATCGTATTAAGCACATCTCTATATCCTGCAATTTCCTGCTCGGCTCTACTCTTCGGAGTTGTTTTATCCATTACAAGCTTTTTTAATCGCTCATCTGAAGTATAAATACCTTCTATTTTATTGGAAGCTTCTGTACTTTGGATTTTTGCAATCTCCATTAATTCAGTAAGCCGGTCTGCATGTGCCTCAATAAAGAGTGTCTGTTCAACCTTAAACTCATGAATCTTTGTAAGTAGTCCAACTATTTCAGGAGTAAGCATTTCACCCCATCGTTTTGTATAATTAAGCTCTCTCATTCAATATCCTCATTTTGATTTTAATTATATCATTCGAATATACTACGACATAATTGATTATACATTCTAATTATGTCATTGTCAAACTTAATTTTATCAAACATTTGCCATTTGATAAAATTAAGTCACATAATGATGCAATTGAAAAAGGACCAGCTCACGCTAATCCTCATCCCTTCACAGCTTCAAAATGCCGAGTCACTGAAAACCAGCGCTCGGCACTTTTTAATGTTTTTTCTATAGTCTTATAAAGCACTCCATACTGAATTATAGACTATTTGTTTGCATGTATTGCACAAGCAAATGCATGACCCTGCTGCGACCAATCTTCTTTTGCAGAATCGAACTTGATTTCGTAGTACTTATCACCATCAGCAATAATCACTCTTACTGTGGTCTGTGGAACTCCGTTTTCATCATCATGGTTTTCTTCAAACACCCAGCCATCAAAGCCATATTCTTCCTTAGTAAAGTCAACCTGATCTGTAATTTTAAATTGAGCATCAAAGAATGCCTTTATCTCGTCGAGTGTCCAACCGTCAGCTTGCCATGATTCATACTTCTCCTTTGTGAAAGGAAGCACAACATTCACTGATTCAGCAAGAGCCTTCTGAGCTTCATAGTCTTTGTATAACCAGTCAGCGTTTACAATTTCAAAGTGTGCATACGGTATCATATTAGTATTTAAGTGTGTGTAATCATATGCTGCTAACAAATATTCGTTCTCTGTGTCAGCATCCGACTCTTCATACAGTGTAGGAATATAGACGCTATAGTTACTATCTCCAATAGCAATCTCCTTTGTCACGCTGTAGAATGAGAATGCTACAAACTTATCTTCTTTTTCAAAAATCCATGTTCTGTCGTACAGCCATTCATCGTCACTTTCATATGATGACACTAAGAAACCGCAGTCAACGCCCTCAAACTGTGAAACCTCCCAACAAGCACGGTATTCCGTAGCAGTTTCAACTGTAAACTCCTCTAAAGTCATATCATTCTTGTCAAATTCAAAAATTCCACATGCAGGAACCTCACCGGCCTCATCCATTGTGTAATAATGAGTCATTTCTTCGGCAGCAGTATCAGATAATTCCTGTTCGTATTTTGGATTTTCAAAAGTGAATGTAGGCAATCCCTCACCAACCGAAATCTCCGTTACTCCTGTGTTTTCATTGTCAACATCTTCCATCTGGCTGCCGCAAGCAGTAAATGCAAATACCATTGCGAGCACCATTACTAAAGCAAATACTTTTTTCATAACTCCTCCTTGAATAGTGTTTTTTCTTTACATAATACCACAGCATTGTCAAAAATGCTATTAATATCCCCAAAAATCTGAGCCCACAGGCCGCAAGCAAACAAAATATATCTACTATGTCGGATACCCTTATTTGCTATGTAATGAATTGATAAGTACTTTTGCATAAATAGGTTCAGGAACTAAATCAGTGTATAAAACTGCAGTGTATTGTACTCCATCAATAGTGAAATAGATTTCATCTAAGAAGCCATTTTCGTTTTCGCAAGCACACACACTCATTTTAATGCCATCAGATTCATGTTCATAGTATTTTACATCTTTGATGCCTATTGCTTTATAGTATGCTTCACAGGACGCCTCATCCCAATCTGTCGCAACCCATTTATTATATGTAGCTTCATCAAAAGGAATTTCATCAAAGTCATCCGAGAGGTACCAGCACCTGTCCTCATAGCTTATTGGTTCAAGACCTACCCAGATACCCGGGAGATAATAGCTTTCATCATATTCACCATAGAATGCTGTGCCGTGTTCGGTTTCTTCATCATTCATCATATCGGTATAACCGGTAGGAACCCACAAATACTTACCGCTGTCGCCTAAAGCAATTTCTTCAGTAGAAGACAGGAAATCAATTTCTACAAATTCATCTCCATCAAGCATCAAATCGCATTCCACATAATAGTAGTTGCCTTCTTTATCGGTATATCCCATGGTATAAAAACCGGTTTCAATATTGCCAAGCGCTTCCCAGGAACACATCTGATAGCGAGTGGTATCGTATTCCTCACATAAGGCAGCCGCTTCTTCTTCTAAAGTTAAGCCTTCATCATTTGCCCAACGGTAAACCGCGATAAATGGGACATTACTACCCTCCGAATAATACAGGTGTGCTTCGGAAACGCCAGAAAGATCTGCATCCTCAGAAAAGTCAATTTCAGAATAAGACCCGAATCCCTCTCCTTCCAACTCATATTCCCCCAAGTTTCCACCTAAAGGAATTGCCGTGAGGCCTTCATCAGCAGTATTTGTATTTTCCTGCTCTCCGCAGGCTGCAAATGAGAATACCATCACAAAAGCCAATAATACAACTAATAGTTTTTTCATTTTCTGCTCCTTTCTTCAACCATTGCAACTGCACGGATCCATCCCGCACTTGCATTTTTTATTTTTACCGGAAACCCATAAAACCGGAAACCTGTTACAGGCAAAGACTCAAGGTTTGCAAGCTTTTCAATATGACAGTATGCCTTTTCCTTGCCAGCTCTATGACCTTCCCATATAATAGAGGCTTCTCCGGTCTTCTGAAATTCCTCTGCGGTCAAAGGCAGCGGCACATCCCAGCTCCAGGCATCTGTGCCAACCACATGAATCCCCTTATCGATCAGCCACAGAGTTGCATCTCTGCTCATTCCGCAGCCGCTTACCAAATATTCAGGCTTCCCCCAGTTCTTCATTGCACCTGTTCTCACAAGAACAATGTCACCTTCGCAGAGAGTATAATTGATTTTTTCAAAATACAATTCAAAGTCCTCTGCCATTACTTTATACCCATCCGGCTTGTCGGAAAAATCCACCACAACACCGTTGCCAAAGCACCATTCCAACGGAATTTCATCAATCGTCCATGCACGCTCTCCGCAGTTCATAGTGGGATAATAATGATATGGAGCATCCATATGCGTACCCGAATGAGAAGACAATTCGGCAAACTCTACCGCCCAGCCATTTCCTTCAGGCAGGTCCTTTGCGGCAGCTCCAGGAAAGTGCCCTAACATTTCTTCGACAGAATCTCTATGATTCACATAATTAATATGCGGTCGGTATTTTGGTGGATCACTTGGTAAATCCGATTCAATTGCTACCGATAAATCAATAATTTTCATGGTTACCTCACTCAGATGTCAATGGGGTTTTTTTTAACTACTTTTGTGGGCTGTCGACGAGAACAATAGTCCCCCTAAGACACCCGTTTTGACACCCTTTCATTAAAAGATTTTTACGTTCCAAATAGTCAGGTTTAGGCTTCCATCTTTGTTGTCTAATTGAAAAAGCTCAAATCCAGACATTTCAAAAACAAGATAAAACAGTCCTTCATCAGGGTTAATTAACAGCCCAAAACATCTATCTCCTATTGTGCCATTATTTTCGTTGAAGATTCCAAATGCACGATAATAGACCTCAGTTTTTGCACCCTTTATTAAACCTCCACAGAACAACCTGCCTCAATCCACTGCACGCAGCTCATTTAATTCAACTTTTTTCACAGTTTTTCTCCTCTCACAAATAACATTCTTCGCCGAAAAAGCGATTGTCAATTACTATAACAAACATTCTACACGCAAGAAAAATTAGTGTCAATGCATTATTGTTTCAACAAATTTATTTTGCTATAATGTGTAAAACACACCTATACACAAGGAGACCAGCTATGAAAGTGCAGGAAAGGAAATCTCATACACAAAAGAGCAGTATGAGGCATGGCAGGCTGACGGTTGGACATTAGATGAAGTGAAAGCATTATTTGCTGGCGAAGATGAAATCACAGACCAGGTCTTCTTCACAAAGGATAAAAATGGTTTTGACGGTTGGGTCTTCGAAGAAAACCATGATGATGAAAACGGAGTTCCACAGACCACAGTAAGAGTGATTATTGCCGATGGAGATAAGTACTATTCATTAGTATTCCGTACTGCAAAAGAAGATTGGACGCAGCAGGGTCATGCATTTGGTTCAGCAGTACACTCAAACAAATAAAGTAAACTTAAACGAGGGCAAACGCCCTCGTTTTACTATTATAAAGAAATTGAAAACATACAAAAACCTTCTTGAGTCAACCCATAAACTTTGGTATAGTATTTTCATAAACTAAACCTTTCAAGGAGGATGACTATGAAAAAAATTTTATTGATTTTGTTGGCTATGGTTATGGTGTTCAGCATGACAGCATGCGGCAGCAAGACTGAAGATAGCGACCAGAACCAGGATGCAGCTGCTACTTTCACAGACTCAATTCCTATTGGTGATGGCGTGGCAGACTTTGACATTACTGCAAAGTGCTATGGTGAATACACTGCTGTTGAAGGCCTGGATGAGGCGCTCGGCGGTCAATTAGAAGAGGGCGAAACAGTTATTGAATACTACTGCGAAGACTGTGATACTCCTTATATCGATGTGTTCAGCATAGACAAAAACGGAAAGACTCTTGAAGAATTTACAAAAGAACAGTCAGAAATGTATGCAAATGGTTATTATTGTATATTTGATGGAACTGGTTATTACACAGATTCATGGAATAAAGATAACGAGTTCTATTATATTTCTCATCTCGTTTATGAAGGTGACGAGCAGTTCCATACAATTACTTTCAGCTCAAGAACCGAAGAGGTAGCCCTTGGCGATAACATTTATGCTTACATTCCTACAGGCTATACAGCAGAGGAATCCGATTACGGTCCAAGCATATTAATGGGCTCCTATGATGAATGTTATGCACTTCCATGCTTCAGATTTTCAGTAAACGACGATAGCTACGAAACCACAAAAGCAAACTTCTCTTACAACGGAGAATTCGGCTTCACAGAAGAACAGTATAACGAGTGGTTAAACACCCAGCCTAAACCTAATATAGAAAAACTCTTTGAAGCAGTAGGCTATGAGCTTGTTACTAATTTCAATAAAGAATCAGAAGCCGGAACCATAAAAGGCTTTATCATCGATAATCAGAGAGATGAAAATGAAGCCTACGCTGGAATAGCTTATGTTGGCGATTACAGACTTGCACTCTGGTGCGATGATGGAATGCCAGCATACCCATATCTCCATGTATTGATGGATTCAATTCATACAAAATAAAGAAAAAATACTTTGGGAGGCCTTGTCGGCCTCCCTTTTCATGCACGTGATATAAATGAGAACCTTCACCGCTGGCTCCTGATCAAAGACTCTTTAGCGGCAAATAAGTCAAAACTAATTTTATGTACTGTATTATCACCTGATAAAAATAATCCATATTATCGAAAAATCTGGCTATAGGCCTGATACTGATTAAATCAGAAAGAGCTGTTTTCCAGACTACATCTGAAGGGTCCTTTCCATCGCTGAAGGACGCGGCCGCGGATTCAGTAATATAATACAGCTTTCCATCGTATATACATATTCCCTCTGCCATAGGCAAGATGGAAAAGCCTGTCATATCACTTTCAGATAAGGTGATAACCGAACCGCTTAAATCCACAGAGCAAGTGTAAAGCGTACTTTTACTCTTTCTTCCATAAGAGGTGCTCAAATATAGCTTGTCGTCTGACACTGCAGCAGACTGAATCTTATCTATAGAATCCGGAACCTTGATGATGTAGGTTTGTGGACTTTCTCTTATGCTCTCCCATTCCGCTTCGGAGCTTTCACCCGATAATTTGAAGCCAAGTATCAGGCTCGCATTAGCATCACTTGCCCTCTTATTATAGGAGTCAGAATCTTCATAAAAGTAATTTCCGGTCCAAAGGCAGCCGTCATTTAGGCTTAGATATGAAGTATAAGCTCCGTTTAATCCTGCTATTGTCTTACTTCCGGACATTTTTACATTAGTAGAGTTCTCCTTTAGACAAGACAAAGGAATGTAGCCTATTTTGTCGTAAGCCCCGGTAAGATATAGATTATAGTCAGAAACTGCTATTCCACCCAAATGAGCCCTGCATAGCTTATCGGTTTCATAATAAACCGTATACTGCCTTTGAAGCTTCCCTGTAGTTCCGTCCAAAAGAAACAGCATACTGCCCTGTCCGTCCTTTGTACCATGAGCACTGATAATAAACAGGTTTTCGTTCGCCCAATATGCAATACCCTGCGGCACCATCCCATCCGCTTCTGACAGACCAGGAATACACAGGTCAGGAGTACCGTAGGTTCCATCCATAGGAGATCCGATAGCCTTGCCGTATTTGATTTTATATAGAGAATATGCCGTTATATAATTGTCAACGGTGTGTGTCTGGCTGTAACCCGAGCTTGTCCCATCAGCAAAAGACGGAACAGCAAGAACACTCATGATAAGTAAAAACGAAAGTAAAATCGTAAAAGCTTTTTTAATTAGTTTCATTATACACCTCTTTTTGCATAAAACCTCTCGTTATTTTATCACAGAATAAGTCATAAATCCATTATATGCGGGGATTGAATAATCATGGGGTATGTGACATAATAGGCTTATGATTATTAATGAGGTCAAACTCAAGGATTTGCGAGGAGATACATGAGAAATAAAATCGATGCGTTTTACTCAAGAAAAGATTGTTTTTTTATCTTCACAATATTAGCACTGGCCTTTTGGCCTATATGGGGAATCACTAACCTTATTGCAGAGTATTGCATGATAAAGCTGGTAGTTTTTGCCGGTATAATATTCCTTCTCGTTGGAGGGCTGTTAATCTCATTTATTACCGAAAGCAAAAGCGTTCAAAAAATCATGCTTGACTGCCTTTTGCTATTCTTTATTATCGATTATATTGAGATAGCTGAGGTATACATCTCCTTTGGTTATCTTCCACTCACAATAATCCACGTTCTGTCTTTGGTTTTGCAGGTTGCAGCTTTTGTTTTTCACGTACTTCAGCAAACAGACAGAACTGGTAACGGCATTATTTGTATAATAGACATTCTCTATGGATTAGTAATGCTTCAAAGCCTTTCATGCCTTGTTGTCAGCACCTATAAAGGTGTACTAGCTCTTACGGATCTGACCTTTGAATTGGCGATGATATTTACTTTTTCTATGATAATCTGCATGGAAACAAGAATAAATAAAGAAAAACTGCTCTCAGCAAATAATATTGAGGTAATATAAATGAAAATACAGAAAGCAGCAATAATCGGCGCGGGTGCGGTAGGCGGTTTTTTTATTCACGGATTTGACGGAAGTGACGTGGACTACTGCCTGATTGCCGAAGGTTCAAGAAAAATCAGGCTTGAACGTGAGGGCATAAGGATAAACGAAAAGCATATTTTCCCAAGGGTTTTCACACCATCCGAGGCAGGGCCTCAGGACCTTGTTATTATTGCAACAAAATATGCCGCATTGCAGGATGCAATCGGGCTTTCCTCACAGATTATGGGAGAAAACACAATAGTACTCAGCGTTTTAAATGGAGTTGACAGCGAAGAAAAGGTTGCAGCAGCCCTTGGAAAAGACCACGTTCTTCACTCCCTCATGAAAATAATTTCCCACAGATATTCAGACCGAATTGAGTTTATTTTTGTGCCTGATGGGGGTGTTTTTTATGGAAACTGCTTTATGCCGGAAGACAAAGGCAAAGAAGCAGTCGCTGCAGTAACCGAAATGTTTGACAGGACAACTGTGGACCATGCTGCTTCACCAAACATCCTTGAGGAGCTATGGTTCAAATATGCAGGCAATGTTTCCTCCAACCTTCCCCAGGCCGTTGTAGGGTGCGGAAACGGAATTTATTTAGACAGTGAGCACGCGGAGTTCATTCGTGACAGGCTTTGGAGAGAGGCTGCCGCTCTTGCTCGCGCATACAATATTACTATTCCTTTCACATCAAAGCCATGGGCTTACTCTAAAAGTGCTCGTTTTTCAACCCTTCAGGACCTTGATGCAGGAAGACCTTCAGAAATAGAAATGCTTGCCGGAACCCTTGTGAAGAAGTCAAAAGAAATGGGGCTCGAGGCCCCGTTTGCTGAATATACATATCATATAATAAAGCTTTTAGAAGAAAAAAACTCCGGAAAGTTCAATTATTCTGAGTGAGAGGCAGCAAAAGCGCAGACAATAAGCGCTATTGATGGATTTTTCCTATCCTTCAAGCATTATTTTCAGGATCTCGTTAGGGATTTTGACAAGGTAGTTCGGCTCAAAGGCACTTAAAAAGCTTTCTTTTCTGAAGCCCCACGTGACCAATGCAACATCTACACTCGCATTTTTTGCAGTCTCATAATCAACCTCAGAGTCGCCAATATACAGGGCTTCCCGAGTCGAAATTCCGAGGTGGCTGAGCACATCAAGAGTGCTGTCGGGGTAAGGCTTTCGCCTTGTGTTTTTCTTTCTTCCGACCACACAGTCAAACAGCCCGCCAAAGAACATATCGCTCAGTACTTTTGCGTCCCTATCCTCCTTATTTGAAACAACAGCAGTGTAAACTCCGGCTTTTCTCAATTCCTCTATTACCTCTTTAATACCATCAAAAGGTCTTGTATTTACCGCACAGTTCACTTTATAGTGCTCGTTGTAGCAGTCAAACAAAATATCAACCACGCTGTCCGCTGTACCCGGAGGCACTGATTTTTCAAGGGTTCTGTGAATTCCATTTCCCACAAAGCTAAGAATATCTTCAAGAGTTCTCTCTCCAAACCCATATTTTTTTAAGCTGTAATTAACAGAATTGGCTATATCATCAATAGTATCAAGAATAGTCCCATCCATATCAAAAATCGCTGCTTTATATTTCATGATAAAGTCCTTCCGTCAGCAAACAAAACACCGAAGCTTATGCCACTCCAGTGTTTTGTTAATTTATTAGTTGTTTTACCAGCTGTCATAGGCGTGACTGTCACTCAGCTCATTGCTTTGTCAGGTATTCATCAATGCCTGCAGCTGCAACCTTGCCGGCTCCCATAGCCTTTATTACTGTAGCCGCTCCTGTTACCGCATCTCCACCCGCAAAAATCTCAGGTCTGTTGGTAGCCGCTTTTTCGTCAACCGCTATGCCGCCTCTTTTGTTTTCCTTTAAATTCTTTGTGGTATCCAGAATAAGACGGTTGAGCTTTGTTCCAATAGCCATAATTACACAGTCAGCCTCAATTATGAAGTTGGAATCAGGAATTTCAACAGGACTCCTTCTTCCCGAGGCATCAACCTCACCCTGTGCCATTTTCACGCACTCTATGCCTGTAACTCGGCCTTCTTCGTCCCCAACTATCTTTACCGGATTAGTGAGCATCCTGAATTCAATGCCCTCTTCCTTCGCGTGGTGAACCTCCTCAGCCCTCGCAGGCATTTCCTCTTCGGAACGTCTGTAAATAATGTATACCTCTTCAGCTCCCATTCTCATGGCACAACGAGCGGAATCCATAGCAACATTACCGCCGCCTACTACAGCTATTTTCTTTGCCTTTATTATCGGAGTATCATACTCAGGCAAATAAGCCTTCATAAGATTAATTCTTGTCAGGTATTCGTTTGCGGCACAAACTCCGAGGAGATTTTCCCCCGGAATATTCATAAATGAAGGCAAGCCTGCGCCGGTTCCCACGAAAACAGCCTCAAACTTTTCCTCTTCAATGAGCTCGTCCACGGTAATTGACCTTCCGATAATAGCATTTGTAACGAACTTAACGCCCTTTTCTTCAAGGGCCGCAACTTCTCTTGCGACAATTGCCTTAGGGAGTCTGAATTCCGGAATTCCGTAAACCAGCACACCACCCAGCTTGTGAAGGCTTTCGTAGACAGTAACATCGTAGCCCTTGTTTATAAGGTCACCCGCGCACGCAAGACCTGCAGGGCCGGCTCCAACAACTGCAACCCTATGCCGATTTCCATTTTTTTCCAGCTGAATAGTGCTGTCAGAATTCTTTGCATGCCAATCCGCCGCAAATCTTTCAAGCCTTCCGATAGCCACCGGCTCATCCTTGATTCCTCTGACACACTTTCCCTCGCACTGGTTTTCCTGAGGGCAGACTCTGCCGCAAATAGCCGGCAGGGAGCTGGTCGTGTTAATCACTTTATATGCCTCTTCATATTCACCTGTTGCAATCTTTCCGATAAACTCCGGAATATTTACCATAACAGGGCACCCGCTTACACAAGGACGGGTCCTGCAATTAAGACACCTCATAGCTTCATTTACAGCCATTTCTTCAGTATAGCCCTCAGAAACCTCAAGGAAATTTCTTTTTCTTATTTCAGGATTTTGTTCCGGCATAGGATTTTTTACTTTTGACAGATTAATCACTATATCTCACTCCCCCTGTTAATCGGCAAACATGAGCCCTGTCATAGGCCTCCTGTTCCTTATAATATGCATTTCTCATTACCAATTCGTCCCAGTCCACTAAAGCGCCGTCAAATTCCGGACCATCAACGCAGACAAACTTATCTTCTCCGCCTATTGTAACCCTGCAGCCGCCGCACATTCCGGTTCCGTCTATCATGTATGCGGTCAGCGATGCCACAGACTTGATTCCATATTGAGAAGCAATTTCACAGACAAATTTCATCATTATTGGCGGACCTACGGCTACTATCTCATCATATTTATTTCCCTGTTCAAGGAGAGCCTTCAGCTTGTCTGTTGTAAAAGCTTTTTCTCCGTATGAACCGTCGTCAGTAACCACATAGGTATTATCTGTGTTGTTTATAAAATCTTCCTCGAGAATAACCAGGTCCTTGTTCTTAAAGCCTGCTATCATGTCAACCTTTATCCCGTTATCATGCATGCCTGCAGCTATAGGATAAGCCAATGCATTTCCTGTCCCGCCGCCTACTACACAAACCCGCTTGAGGCCCTCCATTTCGGTAGGTTTTCCCAATGGTCCGGCAATATCGGCAAAGCAATCGCCAACGCCCATCTGATCCATCAGCATTGTTGTTCTTCCTACAGCAGCATAAATCAGAACAATAGTTCCATCTGCTTCATTATGACCTGCCATAGTCAAAGGAATTCTCTCCCCGTACTCGTCTGTACGGAGGATAACGAACTGTCCCGGTCTGGCTTTTCGCGCAACCAGCGGGCAGTAAATTACCAGACGAGTAATATTATCATTCAGCTTCTCTTTGCTGATAATTTCAAACTTCTTCACAGCAAAACCTCCCCTCTGTCAGTTAGATTTTCCTTCGTTTTCGATAATTCTATCAAAGGTTTTCTGCCTGTTTACCAGCTCCTCATATCTGTCAAGCGCAAGCCTTTCGGCTTCCTTGAAGAGCTTGTCCGCGGTCTCAGGGAATTTGATTCTCAGCGAATCGTAGCGTTCCTCACCGGCCAGGAAGCTTTCATAGCTTTCTGTAGGCATCGGGCTGTCTACCGATAAAGGATTCTTTCCTTCTTCTCTAAGCTGCGGATTGTATCTGAGCAGGGTCCAGTAGCCTGAGTCTACGGCCTTCTTCATTTCCAGCATAGCCTTATTCATACCGGACTTTAAGCCGTGGTTAATGCACGGCGCGTAGGCAATGATCAAAGATGGGCCGTCATAGGCTTCCGCCTCTTTTATTGCCTTAAGAGTCTGTGCGGGATTTGCCCCCATAGCTATCTGAGCCACGTAAACATAGCCATAAGCCATTGCAATCTGAGCCAGGTCCTTTTTCTTAACCTTCTTACCTGATGCTGCAAATTTTGCTGCTGCGCCAAGAGGCGTTGACTTTGAGGATTGGCCGCCGGTGTTAGAATAAACCTCGGTATCAAATACCAGAACATTTACATTTTCACCGGATGCAATTACGTGGTCAAGACCACCATAACCAATATCATATGCCCATCCATCACCGCCGAAAATCCACATTGATGGTTTTATAAGCATATTTTTATTCTCTATAACATATTTTGCATCTTCATTTGCCGAGGCAACACCTTCACATTTATCTACCAATGCCTTGCCCGTTGCCTCTGAAGCCGCAGCATCATTCTTAGAAGCAAGCCATTCCTTAGCTTCTTCGCCGATAACTCCAACGAGTCTCTCAACTGCGGTCTCTATTTCCTTTCTTCGTGCCTTCATTGACATAGTCATTCCAAGACCGAATTCCGCATTATCCTCGAACAAGGAATTTGCCCATGCAGGACCTCTGCCCTGCTTGTTTACGGTGTATGGTGTGCTCGGCGCACTGCAGCCCCAGATTGATGAGCAGCCTGTTGCGTTTGCAATAAACATTCTGTCTCCAAACAGCTGGGTTACCAGTTTTGCATAAGGAGTTTCTCCGCAGCCCGGACAAGCGCCCGAGAACTCAAGAAGCGGCTGCCTGAACTGAGATGCTTTTAAGGCATTCATGTTCTGCGGCAGTTTTTTCTCCTCAACCTGATTGAACAGATAGTCAAACCTTGCCTGTGCCTTTTCAACCGCATCCTCTTTTGAAGGAACCATTTCTAAGGCCTTAGTTCTTGCAGGACAAACCTGCTGACAGCTTCCGCAGCCGGTGCAGTCCAGTGCAGAAATTCCGATAGCATACAGGTAGTCCTTTGAACCCTTCATCGCTACAAATTCACCCTGTAATTCCTCGGCTTCAGCTTCATTATTATTCAAAACAAAGGGTCTTATCACTCCGTGAGGGCAGGAATATGAACACCAGTTGCACTGCATACAGTTATCCTTGTTCCATACAGGAATGTCAGTCGCAATACCTCGCTTTTCAAAGGCCGCTGTTCCTGACGGTATCATTCCGTTTGCAATTGCTGTGAACTTTGAAACCGGAATATCATCAGCCGACATAGAGCCGTAAGGTATAAGGACATCGTTAAGATAGTCTGTCTGAGCCTGATTTCTGCCAACCAAAGGCTTATTATCCTTGCAGTCATCAGCAGTTTTCCACGGCTCCGGTATTTCAACCTTGTGAAGTGCACTTAATCCTTCATCTATAGCGTTGAGGTTCATGTCAACTATTTTCTGCCCCTTGCGGCTGTAGGTCTTGACTACTGCCTCTTTCATGTATTTAACAGCATCCTCAATCGGAATAACATCCGCTAATTTAAAGAAAGCTGCCTGAAGCACGGAGTTGGTTCTTCTGCCTCCGAGTCCTATTCTCTTTGCAACCTCAACCGCGTCGCAGGTATAGAACTGAATGTTGTTATTTGCTATGTACCGCTTATCCCTGCTGCTGATATTTGCATCAAGCTCTTCGTCGTTCCATGCACAGTTTAAGAGGAAATAGCCGCCCGGCTTAACGTCCTCAACTATGCTGTACTTCTTTTGCGCTTCTCAA
>DCGW01000027.1:0-4779 GCA_002315335.1 Firmicutes bacterium UBA1768
CTCCGCCTCCTCCACAGTTTTAACCGGCTTAATATAGGCTATGAACTTCGATTTTTCAATTGTAAGAGCCGCCTCAAACTCCCGGCAAACTGTTTTGAACCTCAACATTTATATCATATACTCCCTGTATCTGCCATAATCCTCTTTTGTCAGCTCAACCTCGAAATAGGTTCCCTCGTTCTTGTATTCCATCTTCAGCACCTTGCACTTTTCGCAAAGGTAAGAGGAAATTCCTCCCTTATCATACGGAATCATCAGCTCAACAATAACCCTGTCATTGAATATTTCCTTTGAAATCCTGTCAACAAGCTCGTCAATGCCATAACCGGTTTTTGCAGAAATATAGAGACAGTCAGGTCCTCCAGGGAGCACATCCTTGTAGTTTTCAACCTTATCTACCTTGTTAAAAACGTAGAGCCGCTTAATACCATCGGCGCCGATTTCGTTAAGCACCCTGTCAGCAACATTCATATTGAAGAAAAAATCCTCATATGAAGCATCGACCACATGAAGAATAACATCCGCATAAAGGATTTCCTCGAGCGTCGACCTGAAGGCATTTACAAGCGCATGAGGTAAATTGCTCACAAAGCCAACAGTGTCTATAAGGATAAACTCCTTGTCTACGTCGATTTTTATACTCCTTAAGGCTGTATCAAGTGTTGCAAAAAGCATATCCTTCTCGAAAACAGACTTTTCTTCCTTTTCTGTTCTGTATAACAGAGTGTTCATCAGAGTGGACTTTCCCGCATTGGTATAGCCCGCAATAGCTACAATCGGAAGTCCTGACTTGCTTCGTTTTGAACGCTGAACCTCACGGGTTGCTTTGACGGTTTCTATTTCTCTTCTTATTTCATCTATCTGTCGCGCAATGTGTCTTCTGTCAGTTTCGAGCTTCTTTTCACCCGGTCCCCTTGTGCCAATACCGCCGCCGGTTCTGGACAGCGCCTTACCAAAGCCGGTGAGCCTCGGAAGTCTGTACTGAAGCTGCGCAAGCTCAACCTGAAGCTTACCCTCACCCGAAGTTGCTCTGGATGCGAAAATATCGAGTATGAGGATAGTCCTGTCTATTACCTTTACTCCTGTTGCATCCTCAATATTTCTGATTTGTCTGCCGGAAAGCTCGTTATTAAGCACCACAACATCAGCCTCCAGCGCAGTGCAGGCCTCACTTAGCTCTTCAAGCTTACCGTTTCCCATATATGCAGCAGGATTTACTCTCTCAGCCTTCTGTGTCATTACACCGACAACCTCAAGCCCAGCAGCCTCTGCAAGCTGTTCGAGTTCCTTCATAAAATAGGAAATATCAACGTTCCCCAGTTGAACCCCGACAAGTATTGCCCTTGCCGCAGTCTCGGAGACTACATCTCTCTTTTCTTCCATAGTCCTTTTTCCATCAAAACACAGGCGACCCCGAAACAAAGTCTCTTACCTGTACAGCCTTAGACCTCGAGCCTTGCCAGCTCCGTCTTAAGCTCTTCATTAACTATCCTGATATGCGTGCCCTTCATGCCAAGCGACTTGGACTCAATTACGCCCGCACTTTCAAGCTTTTTGAGGCCGTTAAGAATAACTGACCGCGTAATACCAGTAGCTTCTGCTACCTTGCTTGTTATAACCAGACCTTCTTCGCCGTCAATTTGCTCTATTATATGCTTTACAGCATCGATTTCCGTATAGGAAAGGTTACCTATGGCTAACTGAACCACAGCCCTCTTCCTTATCTCGTTTTCTATCTCGCGGTTCTGTCTTCTCTCCATGTCTATGCCGACAACCGCCGAACCGTATTCCGCAAGAATTATGTCCGAGGTTTCGTATTCCTTATCATATCGCGAGAAAGTCAGAGTTCCTACTCTTCTTCCACCACCAAAAATCGGCACTATCATTGTATATTTGTTGTAAGCACTTGGATCTTCAAAGAATATTTTATCAGCCTCCTCCATAGTAAGGTTGATAAGAGTTTCTTCTATTGATATAAGCGCCTCATTTGTTTTGACATTAATGTACTCTTTACCCGTATCAGGGTCAACCTTGGTAATTGCATCCTTTTTTACCGCATAGTCAACCCCAAGAATTTTGCCCTTTCGGCTTGTTACATATACATTTGAGTCCATAAGCTCGCAGAGAATTTCACATAGCTCGTTGAAAGGTATTGTGCCTTCCCCGCTCTTCTGAAGAAGCCAGTTCAGCTTCCTCATTTTCTCCAGCATTACTTTCATCTTGCCAACTCCTTAAAGAATGTATTTTTCCACTTCATTTCTTCTGCTGTAGGCCTTGAGTCTCTCTCTCACATATTCCGCATCGATTATGATTTTTTCCTCGCCAAGGTCGGAAATGTTGAACGAAAGCTCTTCAAGAAGGTTTTCCATAACGGTATGAAGTCTTCTTGCACCGATATTTTCCGTCTGCTCATTCATAATAAATGCCGTTTCCGCAATTTCATCCACCGCATCATCAGTAAATTCAACTTCAACACCTTCGGTTTCAAGAAGCATTTTGTGCTGCTTGATAAGAGCATTTTCCGTCTTTGTTAAAATCTGAACAAAGACTTCCTTGTTGAGGTTTTCGAGCTCAACCCTGATCGGAAAGCGTCCCTGAAGCTCCGGAATAAGGTCTGTCGGCTTAGAAACGTGGAATGCTCCCGCGCCGATAAAGAGGATATGGTCTGTCTTAAGAGGGCCATACTTTGTGTTTACTACACTGCCTTCAACGATAGGAAGAATATCTCTCTGAACACCCTCCCTTGACACGTCCGCTCCGCTTCTGAAGCTTCCCTGTGAAGCGATTTTATCTATTTCGTCAATGAAAACTATCCCATTCTGTTCCGCATTTTCCATGGCCTCAGAGGTAACCTGATCCATGTCGATGAGGTTTTGAGCTTCCTGCTCCTTCAGGATTTTCCTTGCTTCCTTAACATAAACCTTTTTCTTCTTTGTCTTTTTAGGCATCATGTCGCCGAAAATAGAGCCCAGCGAAATGCTCATGTCCATGCCTGAGCCCAAGTCTATCATATTAGCATTAGCTCCGTTATCCGCAACCTCAATTTCTATGAGCTGATCCTCTAAAAGCCCTGCTCTGAGCTGCTGGAGAACCTGTTCCCTTGCAAGGTCATCGCCCTCTCCCATAGCTGGTCCCTCGTTCTGCTGTGTCTGCTGGCTCTGCTGGTTCTGCTGCATAGCCCCGAGGAAATCAAACGGGCTTCTGAGAGTTCCGCTGCTCTGGCTACTCGACTTCTTTTTCTGAGGAATAATTGCATCCAAAATCTTTTCCTCAGCAAGAACCTCGGCTATTGTATACTTTTCCTGAAGCTTCTTCTGCTTTGTAACTCTGATGGCAGCCTCTGCAAGGTCTCTTATCATAGAGTCAACGTCTCTTCCTACATAGCCAACCTCGGTAAACTTTGTGGCCTCAACCTTTACAAACGGAGCATCTGTCAGCTTCGCAAGTCTCCTTGCAATTTCTGTCTTTCCGACACCCGTAGGCCCTATCATAAGTATGTTCTTTGGTGTGATTTCATCCCTGATTTCGTCAGGCAAAAGACTTCTTCTGTACCTGTTTCTTAGCGCTATTGCAACAGATTTTTTTGCCTTGTCCTGTCCGATAATGTATTTATCTAATTCCTGTACTATTTCCTTTGGAGTCATCTGGTTCATAATACTACCCCCTAAAGCTTTTCTGTCGAAATGTTGTCATTTGTGTATACGCAAATCGACGCCGCAATCTCAAGCGACTTTCTAACTATTTCTTCTGCCGAAAGGTCTGTATTGTGGAACAGCGCCTTTGCAGCCGCATAAGCATAGTTTCCGCCAGAACCTATAGCAACGCAGTCCTCGTCAGGCTCAATAACCTCTCCGTTACCGGAAATGAGAAGAATTCCCTCCTTATCAGCAGCTAAAAGGAGAGCCTCAAGCTTTCTCATCGCATTATCACTTCTCCAGACCTGGGCGAGGTCTACTGCTGCGTGTCTGAGGTTTCCTCCGTGCTCTTCAAGCTTCTTTTCAAACTTTTCAATAAGAGTAATCGCGTCCGAAACAGAGCCTGCAAAGCCTGTCAATACTGTTCCCTCATAGATTTTTCTGACCTTTTTTGCCTTATGCTTCATTATGGTGTTTTCACCGAAGGTGACCTGACCGTCACCGCCAATGCAAATATCATTTTCGCTGCGTCTTACCGCACATATTGTTGTTCCTCTGAATTCCATAGCTAATCTTCTTTCTTTTCATTATCTTTTTTTGCCGGGTTGTCCCAGGTTGCATAATTGCATTTAGGGAAGCCGCTGCAGCCGTAAAACAACCTACCCCTCTTTGTATTTCTCATGACGATATCCTTACCGCATTCAGGACACTTAGCTCCAACCTTCTTAAGAATAGGTTTTGTGTTTTTGCAGTCTGGATAGCCGCTGCAGGCAAGAAATTCTCCGAACCTGCCGTGCTTAATCACCATATGCCTGCCGCAGAGCTCGCATATTTCATCGGTAACCTCGTCCTCAATTTTTACCTTTTCTATTTCCTTGTCGGCAATTTCAAGTTTTTCGCTGAAGCCTTTGTAGAAATCTTCAATTAAGCCCTTCCAGTTGTCACCGTGGCTTTCTACTCTGTCAAGCTTATCCTCCATCTGAGCGGTAAAGCCGGCATCTACTATGTTGTCAAAGTAGTTTTCCATGAGTTCTGTTACCGTAAATCCCAGCTCTGTAGGCACAAGGCTCTTCTTTTCCCTTCGGGCATATTTTCTGTCCATAAGGGTTGAAACTATAGGCGCATAGGTTGAAGGTCTGCCTAT
>DCGW01000027.1:4829-5596 GCA_002315335.1 Firmicutes bacterium UBA1768
AGGCGGCTGAGTGAAGTGCTGTTCGGTTGTAACCGCTAAGGCTTCGAGTATCTGACCCTTTTCCAGGGCAGGGATTTTTATTTCGCTGTCGTCCTTTACGTCGTATACCCTGAGAAAGCCATCGAATTTCATTGTGGTTCCGGTCAATCTGAAGGTGTATCTTCCGTTTTTGATTGATATGTTCTGCACATCATATCTTGCCTGCGTCATCTGAGATGCGACAAATCTTGACCATATCAGCTTGTAAAGGTTGTACTGGTCCTTTGTAAGGCAGTCCTTGATGCTGTCCGGAGTTCTTGTCACCGATGTAGGTCTTATCGCTTCGTGTGCGTCCTGAACATCCTTCTTCTTATTTTTATATAAGGTTCCTCCGTAGTATTCTTCACCGTAGTTTGAAACTATGAAATCTTTGGCCATATCTCTCGCTTCCTGAGAAACTCTGACCGAGTCGGTTCTAATATATGAAACCAGACCCACAGTGCCTTCACCTTTAATATCTATGCCCTCGTAGAGCTGCTGTGCCGCAAGCATGGTTCTTCTTGCATAGAAGCCCAGCTTTGCGGAAGCATCCTGCTGGAGGGTGGCTGTAGTGAAAGGCGGAAGAGGCTTTCTGTTTTTCATTTTATATTCTATGCTATCTACAATATACGAGTTCAGCTTCAGCTCCTCTATTACCGCTTCAGCATCTGCTCCATTTGTCAGAGTGAGCTTTTCTCCATCTCTGCCCCAAAGCTTGGAGTCAAACTTCTTTATTCTTCCGCTGCCTG
>DCGW01000027.1:5622-12876 GCA_002315335.1 Firmicutes bacterium UBA1768
GCCTGCAAAGGTCGCCGTCACAGGCCAGAACTCGTCCGGAATAAAGGCCTTAATTTCCCTCTCCCTGTCACAGATTATTTTTAATGCGGCCGACTGAACCCTTCCTGCAGAAAGGCCGAATCTTACCTTTCTCCATAGAATAGGACTTATCTGATAGCCCACAAGCCTGTCAAGAACTCTCCTCGCCTGCTGTGCATCGACGAGATTAAGGTTTATTTCCCTTGGACTCTTTGCAGCCTCTTTTATTGCATTTTTTGTAATCTCGTGAAACTCTATTCTGCAAGGGTCTTTTTCATCTATGCCGAGAATATGTGCTAAGTGCCAGGAAATAGCCTCGCCTTCACGGTCAGGGTCAGTTGCAAGCAAAACTCTTTTCGACTGTTTTGCTTCTTTTTTCAGCTCTTTTACTAAATCGCCCTTGCCTTTAATTGTAATGTACTTTGGCTCAAAATCGTTTTCTATATTAATTCCCAGTGTGGACTTCGGGAGGTCTCTCACGTGTCCCACAGAGGCAATAACCTTGTATCGGCTCCCTAAAAACTTGCCTATGGACTTTGCCTTTGCAGGCGACTCTACAATTACGAGAGTTTTGTCCAGCTTAGCTTTCGAGGAACCCTTCTTTGCTTTTGCAGCATTTTCTTCTGCCATCTTTATCTCCTATAATATGTTAAATAATTAACAACCGCTGAAAGCGTATTGCAGTTGTTACATTTTAAGATTATATATAAAAACATCTAAAATGCAATGGTAAATTTTATTTAAGTACAAAAACTCTCAGCAAATCCGCTGTTACAGCACAGAAGGAATAGTCATTTCTACACCAAATAGTTTAATTAATTCTTTCTTCTACTATATCACCCTCATCTATGTGCAATCAGGGTTAAATGTATTTTTTCATCACACTCAGGTAATCCGTCTTAATATTTAATATAGCCATAATATTAACGGTTTTATTAGCTTCGTCCACCAAATAAAAAATCAGATAATTCTTACATACAATAAAACGATATCCCATGCTTTTTAGCGTGCGGTCCTTAGGAAACGCTCCCCTGTTCGATAATTCTGCTAATTTTCTGCACGCTGCCCTCAATCCCATCACAAAGCCTTTGGCTATCGTTATATCCTCCGACTTTTCGGCTATCCAAAGGGCAATGCCCCTGAGATCTTGCTTGGCTGTGTCAGTCAGCACCACTTCATAGCTCATAGCACAAGCCCATCCAGTTCTGAAAGTATATCATCTAAGGCATCATCGAGCCTCTGAACTCTGCCAAGCTTAACGTCGTCTGCCGCTTCGGCTAAGTGTGTGTATAGCTCAAGTCTCTCCTCTAATTCAGAAATATAATTCTGCTGCTTCACAAAGTCCTCATGGCTCTGAACAACTATATCCTCTCTGCCGTTTACAGTGATTGCCACAGGATTACATCTTGACAAAGACGAAATACTTGCATAGTTGCTCCTAAGCTCTTTTGATGGTCTTATAGAAAATAATCCGTTCATAGTAAAACCTCCCAGCTTAAATTGGTAGTCATATTGTATTTTAATTTGACTCCCCTTGTCAAGCATTTAACCACTATCTTAACATTAGCTTCCCCATTTTCCTTGACACAATTCCCTTAATTTCAAGAATAGTTAATATACAGTTGACTTCTGTGTGAGTTTTTCCCGTTTCTGAGCAAAGCTCTCCAATCGAAATCGAACCCGATTTTCTGACTGCATTGTATATTTCTGTTTCGGCAGGCCCCAACCCGCCAATATCGCTTCCAGTTTTTTCCATTTTTGAAGCTGCAAGACCCAGCTCCTCGCAGATTGACTCACAGCTCAGCAACGGTATTGCACCATCCTTTATCAACAAATTGGTTCCCTCGCTCATCACAGAATTTATATTGCCCGGAATTGCATAAACGTCCCGCCCCTGCTCGAGCGCAAGACCTGCGGTAATAGAGGTTCCGCTCCGCTTTGCTGCTTCTGTCACCACTACAGCCCTGCACATTCCGCTTATTATCCTGTTTCTCCTCGGATAGTTGTGCGAAAGTCCCGGTATGCCCGGTGCAAATTCCGACATAACGCAGCCGCCGCCCTCAAGTATTCTGTCAAACAGCTTTCTGCTTGTTACCTTTGCCGAAGCATCAACTCCTGTTCCGAGAACCGCAGCAGTCCTGCCACCAGCCTCAAGGCAGCCCGTATGAGCACACGAGTCCGCTCCTACTGCCATACCACTCACAACCACAGCCCCGCCGCTGCCAAGCGCATAGCCCGTTCTGAAGGCCATATCCTTGCCATAGCTTGTAGCCTTTCTCGCTCCTACCACGGCACAGCAGCAGTCGTCATTGGAGGGCAAGCTTCCCTTATAATATAATATGTAGGGCGGGTCAAATATCTCTTTAAGCAGCTCAGGATAGGCGTCGTCATCATAGGTCACAGCCGAAAGCTCCTCCTTATTGAAGATTTCTACGCTTTTCCTGTACAGCTCAAGGTTTTTCTTATTTCTTCTTATCACACCCGAGTCAAATACTCCCTTCGCCCCGACCTTATAATATAAAGGAAGTAACTCGCGAATTTTGTTGCCGGCCGACTCGGAAAACCAGACCTCGTACTCATCAATAGTCCACATTTTCTTCATCTCTCCTCCTGTATTGCAGAGCCTCCGCAATGTGACCAGCTTCTATGCTTTCAAAGCCGTCAAGGTCCGCGATGGTTCTCGCGACCCTCAGGAGCTTGTCTCCGCCCCTTCGGCTGACACGCAGGCTATCACAGCCGGCTTTAAAGATCTCTGCCGCCTCTTTTCCAAGACTGCAGTATTTTTTCAATGAGGCGCCCTTCAGCTGTGAATTATAGCAAAACTCTTCTTCCTTATATCTTTCCTTCTGTACCAACCTCGCCGCTTCTATCCTCGCCCTCATTTCTGCCGAGGTAATATCCTTTTCGTCTGTCGCCTCAAAGGCAGGCCCGTTATTATGAGCAGCAATATCGAGAAAGAGGTCAAACCTGTCGAGTATCGGCCCCGAAAGCCTATCCCGATATGACCTTAGCTGCACAGGAGTGCATTGGCATAGCTTTTGATCGCTGCCATGATAGCCGCAGGGGCAGGGATTTTTTGCCCCGATAAGCATAAATTTTGCAGGATAGGTTATTTTCGCCCCAGCCCTTGATATAGTGATTTTTTCGTCTTCAAGAGGCTGCCTGAGTGACTCAAGAACATCACGCCTGAACTCCGGCATTTCGTCCATAAAAAGTACTCCGAGGTGAGACAGAGTGATTTCTCCCGGTCTCGGAACACCACTGCCACCGCCTACCATAGCCGCAATTGAGGTGTTTGATGACGGCGCCCTGAAGGGTCTTCTGTAAATAAGACCTCCCTTATCCTGTTCATAGCCGTAAAGGCTGTAAAGCTTGGTAACCTCCAGCATTTCCTCATAGGTCATTTGTGGGAGTATAGTATAAATTCTCTTTGCCATCATAGACTTTCCGCAGCCCGGCGGTCCGGAAAACAGGAGGTGGTGAAAGCCGCTTACCGCAATTTCCAGCACACGCTTGGCTTCATTTCTGCCCTTGACCTCGGAATAATCGTCAACAAAATCCTCATTATCATAGAGCAATTCAGGTCTTTTGCCCACAACTGCATCGATAGCGCACTCGCCCCTGAGAAAACGAAAGGCTTCCATCAGTGTTGTGACCGGATAAAACTCCATCCCCTCTATCACACTAATATCCTTTACATTATCTACAGGCACAATGGCCTTTTTTATCCCCTGCTGCCTGAGGCCTATACAAAGCGGCAGAATTCCGCTCACTCGTCCAACAGTTCCATCAAGAGACAGCTCTCCTATCACAGCCATTTCTTCGGTTTCTGTTGAAACAAGACCCTCAGTGCAGGTCATTATGCTTAATGCCATAGCCAAATCAAGGTGAGTACCTTCTTTTTTTGTACTCGCCGGCGATAAATTAATTATTATTCTCTTATTTACTGGATAATCCAACCCCGAATTCAGAATTGCCGCCCTGAGGCGCTCTTTAGACTCCCTGACAGAAGCATCAGGCAGGCCCACTATGCTTATCCCGGGCAGCCCAAAAAACAAGTCGCATTCGACACTGATAATGTCGGAGCCGGACCCGGAAAGCACGCAGCTTTTAATATAAGTTACCATATAATATCTCCAATCATGCAGATTCGGTATGGCGCCCGAAGCTGCCTTCTCCCCTTGTGTATTGCTGATACATCAACTTGATTTTATACTACCAGCGCCACCCTGTCACGCTTATTTTAAATTTTCTATTGATTATTTTTATTCCGGTGCTAAAATAGAAAGATAATTGCAGATAATGCTGCTGGAAAAATTTGGTAATAAGGTAAGAAAAATGAAGATTATTATTGTTGGAGCCGGGAAGCTTGGCTATAAGGTTGCCTCCTCTCTGGTTGCTCCCGACAACTACATAACGCTTATTGATGTTGACCCAAAGGTAATCCAAAAGGCTAACGACGAAATGGATGTAATGGCAATTAATGCTAACGGCCTCAACTTTGACCTTTACGAGGAAATTAAAATTGGTACCTATGACGTATTGGTTGCCCTCACCGATAGCGATGAGAAAAATCTGGTAATCAGCTCCATCGCAAAAAAGCTGGGAGTCAAGACAGCTATCGCCAGACTCAGAGACCCTGAATACACCAGAGGTCTGCAGATAATAAAAGAAAACTTCGAGGTGGACTTCATTATAAACCCAGACAACCTGGTTTCATACGAAATATTCAGCTACCTTATGAATAAGCACGAAGACTTAAACCAGTTCTTCACAGGTGCTACCATAGGAATGCTGGAAATAAAGGCCGAAGCTATCAAGGGCTTGCCGGGAACCAAGGTTCTTAATGCCTCAAACCACGTAGGCAACCTACTCATAGTTTCTATTTCACGAAACGGCAAGATCATCATTCCTAAGAGCCATGTCACCTTAGAAAATGACGACACCCTCTATCTGCTCGGGAAAAAAATTGACATAGCTAACCTTTCTTCCAAAATACACAGCTCCAGTCAGGGGCTTGGCATAAAGAAAGTAATGATAATAGGTGGAGGAAAAACCGGTTTCTACCTCGGTCAAAGGCTCTCAGGGTCAGGCATAGATGTCAAGATTATCGAAAAAGACCGAAGCCGCTGCGAATATCTTTCAGAAAAGCTTGACGATGTGCTGGTGCTTCACGCAGATGCCACCGAAACAGGCCTGCTCATTGAGGAAAACATAAGCGGTATGGATGCAGTAGTAACCGCAACCGGCTACGACGAAGACAACATCATTCTTGCACTGATGGCACAGCAGCAGGGCGTCAGAGAAGTAATAGCAAAAACAAGCCGCAGCAACTACTCAACTCTGACCGACAAAATCGGAGTAAACTACACTATCAACTCCGTAGAAATATCTACAGGAAACATTCTGCGTTTAATAAAGAAAAACACCTTCGTTTCCTCATCCTTCTTCCTTAGAGGACAGGCAGAGGTAATGCAGGTTACCATAGACTCAACCATGCATATTTGCGGCAAAAGAATAATGGAAATCAGCTTCCCCGACGGTGTTATGGTTGCTCTCATTTACAGAGACACCGAGACCGTAATTCCTACAGGAAGCACTGTAATAGAAAAAGGCGACCGACTTATTATCTTCAGTCTTTTGGCTGACGTACCTGAGCTTGAAAGGATACTTCAGACCACAAAGCGAAAATTGCTTCGGTACAACCCTTAGGGAGGAAAGTTTTGAATTACAGAATAGTTGCACGCACGCTGGGAACCATGCTAATCATACTTGCATTCTGCATGATTCCCTCGATTATTGTCGGGATGTACTATCGCGACATAAAGTCCGTGGATGCTTTTTCTGCTGCTTTTATTCTGATGGTTATTATCGCACTGATTCTCCGTAATGTTGAGAAGAAAACCGGGTCTGTTCACATAAGAGAGGGTTATCTCATAGTAGTAGGCACATGGATTATTGCCTGTATCTGCTGCGCACTCCCCTATGTTTTTTCAGGCACCATTCCCAACTTTTTCGACGCATTATTTGAATCCACATCGGGAGTCACAACAACAGGTGCATCAATATTGACCGACATAGAGTCTCTTCCAAAGGCGATGCTCTTCTGGCGAGGCTTCACTCACTGGATGGGCGGTCTCGGAATATTAACCATGGCAATAGCAGTTCTGCCCGCGCTCGGAATAAGCGGATTCCAGATGGCAAAGGCAGAAGCATCATACTCGGAAATCAGCAAATCAATGCCAAAAATGGCAGACACCGCAAAGCTCTTATACAAGACCTATTTCATATTAACAGCGATTTGCATAGTTCTTCTTATGATCGGTGGCTTAGGATTTTTTGACGCCTCAACTCACGCCTTTTCGGCAATAGCCACAGGCGGTTTTTCTCCTAAGAACGCCAGCGTCTCGGCCTTCAACAGCCTGTACGTCGAAATAGTATTAGCTGTCTTTATGGTAATAGGCTCTATCAGCTTTATACTGCTGTTCACCGCCTTTCAAAAGAGAAAGCCGCAGCTTATCCTTAAAAACCAGGAGGTTCGCTTTTTCCTGGCGCTTCTCGGCTGCGGAATAATAGTGATAACTCTTATGCTCTGCGCTGAAGGCTCCTACGGTTCCTTCATTGAAAGCTTCAGACACAGCTTCTTCCAGTCTATATCGGTTATGACCACTACAGGCTTTTACTCGAAGGACTACGCGCTCTGGCCTGCCCATGTCGTTCTTCTGCTGTTAGCCCTCTCAATCTGCGGAGGCTGCTCAGGCTCGACCACAGGCGGAGTAAAAAGTATAAGAATATTAATATCGTTAAAGATAACCATAACAGAATATAAAAAGAAGTTTCACCCGCGTGCTGTATATCCGGTAAAAATTAACGGAAGCGTAGTTTCAAACGAAAACTGCGTTACGGCCTGCAACTACATCTTCCTATTCTTTGTATTCGTAATTATTGGCGGAATAATCTTATCGGTAGACCCGGGAGCTGACCTCCTGACCGGCTTTACCGCCTCCCTTTCATCCATGAC
Organism: Firmicutes bacterium UBA1768; assembly: GCA_002315335.1. GTDB lineage: Bacteria > Bacillota > Clostridia > Peptostreptococcales > Anaerovoracaceae > UBA1768. The sequence continues at coordinate 12,662 of DCGW01000027.1, forward strand.
AAACTTAGGTCCCGGAATTGCAAAGGTTGGTCCAACCGGAAGCTACGCCTTTTTCGGAAGCTTTTCAAAGGTAGTAATGAGCTGCCAGATGATAATAGGAAAGCTCGAAATATTCGCTGTTCTTATCCTCTTCTCAAGGTCATTCTGGAATCCAGACAACAGCAGATAAAAAATTATATTATTTTAGCTCTCTGCCAGACGGCGGAGAGTTTTTT
>DCGW01000027.1:12908-13119 GCA_002315335.1 Firmicutes bacterium UBA1768
TTTGTATATCGAAAAGACCACACCGCGAAACCTTGGTGTGGTCTTTTGAATTCATTAATTAGCTTATTTTAGAAGTGGATAATTCCGCCTACTGATAAGAACAGTGGAGCGAATACTACTGATACGATAGTCATAAGCTTGATTAAGATGTTGATTGAAGGACCGGATGTATCCTTGAACGGGTCACCTACTGTGTCGCCGATAACTGCAG
>DCGW01000063.1 GCA_002315335.1 Firmicutes bacterium UBA1768
GAAGGTCGCAAGGAAGGGGAATTTCAAATTCTAAAAACCCTATATCAAGAAGGCTTGATTTCAATTGATGCTGCGGCAGAAAAGGCCAAAATATCTCCAAAAGAATTTTTATTAAAGTAAAATTATTACAAAGTTTAACCAGGCAAGTTCCGAATGGAGGTCGAAATTCATGACTTTTGATGAAATCAGAAAATAGGAACGTGAAGAAGGACGTGAAGAAGGACGCGAAGAAGGGCGCGAAGAAGGAACATTAAACATTCTGGTTGAGTTAATCAGAAAAGGTCGACTTACCATTGCCGAGGCAGCAGAGGACTCTGGTCTCGACGAAGCGACCATTAAGCGTTGTTTATCAAATTAGCTATTAAAACGAAGCGAGAACCGAGCTTGGTTCCAGAAGAATTAAAGCCGCTGTTTGATTACATCGAAACCGTCCCGAATAGCAGTATGACAAGCTAATCAGCAGAATTTCGTGTGTCAATTCGATATAATCGAGCAGATAGACGTTGCGCGGAAACCGTTTGGCAGAAAGCCAGACGGTTTTTTCATGACTGTAAATTTTTGGCTTAATGAACCAGAGTTAGTTCATTAAAACTCTTTTTCTTTGTAAACAGTAAATAGCTTTCCCGGAACCCGCTCCCTCCACCCGTTCCCTGCATCGCGCCCCGCTCCCCGCTCCCGCGCTTTGCACCTGCGCCCTGCGCCAGGAACCCGCTCCCTCCACCCGCCCCGCGCCCATCAACTATTCCTTAAAACCATGTTTTTCAAATTTGCACAGATTTTTATCTAAAACAACAAAAATCTGTGCAAATAATATATCAATCTCATAGGATTTTAAGAAATCCGACCCTTTTAACCCTAATATTTTGTTCCAAGTCCTCCAAATTGGTAAAATATGGAATTTTTCCAATTCGATTATTCCTTAAATCTATAGATTTTTAAGAGGTTTGCACAGATTTTTACCTAAAATAGCAAAAATCTGTGCCATTTCCTGTTACGTCAGGGTATTTTTTAAGCTAATACTTGAGTCGATAAGTACAGCCGTTCCGAAAGAATCAAGGCCGCTGTTTAACTTCATTAACAACTGCACAAAAACCACAACATTATCATTGAATGTTTTTCCATATTATGTTATCATCTTTCTGTGTGGTTTTAACGCAACTTTAAGGGAGACTCAACCGACCACATAGCTCCTGACAATAACGTATCGGTCTCAACGCGACCATGCAACAATAAAATAATATGAGGTGATTTCATTATGGAAAACAAAAAAACTGTATCCGTAGGGATAACAGAAGTTATGTTGATTTTATGTGCTGTGGCGATAATCCTGAACATAGTCGGCATATTTAAGGCTCGTGTTACACTTTTTGAGAACATCGGATTTTTCGTAATTCCATCGATTTCCGCATTCTTAGCAATGCTTTATTGCTTCATGGAATACTCAAAAAAACCACAGAAGTTCTACAGAATAAGCATCGGCTGCTTCGCCGTTTCACAAGCTATAATTGCACTGGTTTCCTTTATTTTATTAGGAATCCCGTTTTTAACACATTCGTTCGTTATCTTAAACGTAGTTTGTGCAATAATTGAAGCAATTTGCCTCTTCATTTTGGCCTTCGGCAAAGACCTGGGGGTAACGGCATCCAAGGTTCTTGCCGGAATAGTTTTGGTATTAGCCTTTGTAGTTGCTCTTGTTTCTACACTGTCGACAGGAATTACAGCTACTGCAGGAATTCGTTTCACCAACTTGGTTCTCGCAATAGTGGTTTGGATTATGGTTTACGGAAAGTATCTTGACAAGGCTGCAAGAGGTACAAAATAATCATACGAATTATCAAAAGCTGTCGCAGGTTTGCGGCAGCTTTTTAGTTGAAGTTCTTTGTCTTAGAGCTGCTCTCACGATACCTGGACACGTTTCCAGATACCAACCGCCAACAAAATGTGTTGATAATTCAGAAATTATAGTTATAATTAATGTTACAGCAATAGCATTCTACACGGCATGATGCCGAAGAAGCTATATATTTTTTTACACAAAACAATACTCGGGGGTGAATTTTTTGCTGAATCATAACACCATAATTTTACTTAACTACATATCGGTTTTCGTTATGCTTGCTTGTACTGTCCTAATCAGTACTCAGACAAGCAGCAAAATGCAGAAGCTTGCACTTCTGATAAGCGGTTGCCTTACTATGAGCAGTATCGGTCTTCTCTATAAGTCAGAGGCTGTAAATGCTGCTGCGTATATTTTAGGCCAAAAAATTGGCTATGCTTTCATTTTCCATGGGCTGTTCTTAATGTTTCTGTTCATTCTTGAATATTGCCGATTTTCCATACCGAAATTCTTTATTTGGTTTTTCGAGGGAGTAAATTTCCTCATTACCTTTGCCGTACTGACTATGGATTACCACACCTTGTTTTACAAGAGCTATACCGAAATTCAAATGGATGGGTACGTGCTTCTGGAAAAAGATTATGGCATACTTCATACGTTGGCAGTTGCGCTATTCTTAATTTATGTATTAGCCATTATTGTGACTGTTGTTATCTTTATGATAAAAAACATTCGACGAAGAAGTACTTATGTACTCCGTCTGCTGATAAGTGTGTTGATACCGTTTGCAGCCTATGTTATTCCTAAGCTGACCGACTCCAGCGATAACATTCACGTAATCTCCCTGGCCATCTTTTCGATAATAATGATTTACCTTATTTATCGAAACAATCTGTATGACATCGATAACATTGCTGCCAAGTTTTCCATAGCTTCTATGGAGGAAGCTTTTATCGTTTTCGACGAGAAATACCGTTTTCAGGGCTGCAATTCGGTAGCAGAAGAGCTATTCCCGCTGTTTAAAAACCTTGATCTTGACAGCGATGTACGAGAATACGACACCTCCTTTGTTGACTATATTGACGGCAAAACCGACGAATACAGGTCCAACGATTGCATTTATAAAGTTTCGGTTCGTTCCCTCGCAGAGGGTTATGTTGTCCACGGCAAGGTTCTCAAGGTAGAGGATGTAACTCTGCAGAGACGTTACACCGACCTGTTGAAGGAAAGACAGGCACAGATTGATAAGGATTTAGCTATGGCGAAGGCCATCCAAACCTCTGCCCTTCCGTTAACTACATCGGTGTTTTCTGATGTTTCTCATATCGAAACCTCATCTTTCATGGAAACTGCCAAGGAAGTCGGCGGAGATTTTTACGATTACTATATGCTCAACGACCATCTTGCCGCATTCATCATCGCCGATGTTTCGGGCAAGGGCATTCCTGCAGCTATGTTCATGATGCGGGCAAAAACAGTTATTAAGAGCTTTGCAGAGGAAAATCTTCCTGTCAACGAGGTTTTCAACAAAGCAAACAATCAGCTTTGCGAAGGCAACGACGCCGGCATGTTTACCACGGCTTGGATGGGTATCTTAGATATTACTACCGGAAAAATGACCTTTGCCAATGCAGGACATAACCTTCCTGTTATCCTAAGAGCTGATGGCACAAGGGAATATCTCAGCTGTAAGCCAGGATTTGTACTTGCCGGAATGGAAGACATTAAATATACGCTGGAAGAACTTCAGTTCGCACCTGGTGACAGATTATATCTTTACACCGACGGTGTCACCGAGGCCACTGATGCCAATGATGAGCTTTACGGAGAAGACAGGCTGCTCGACATCCTCGCAACCACAGGTCAGATGAGCACCGAAGAAGCTTTGAAAGCAGTTAAGGCAGATGTCGACAAATTCGTCAGCGAAGCTGAGCAGTTTGACGATATTTCGATGCTGATAGTAGGCTATCTCGGATAACGTCAAATAAATTATGAAATACAAAACGGGCAGGAACAGTTCTGACCTTTCCGATGCCCGTAACCCTATAAAAAGCGTCCTCATTCAAGGACGCTTTTTAAATAAATATAATTATTTGTGGTATATACTACTTAAAGATTTTTAATACGGTTGACCACTTAAGCACTTTAAGTAATACCGGTGATAAAACAACTGATTTTACCAGCTTTAATCCGGTTATTGCTGCAATACCCTTAATAACCAGCTGCATAATTCCTGATTTTTTCTCTGCACCAAAGGCAGGATATCCCTTGTTCACAAACACTGACTGAGTCCATGCTTTGCAGCCCTTCTCTTTTCCTGCTGCGCTGATTGCATATTTGTTCAATGCATCTACAAGTGCAACCTTTCCAAGAGCTTCATCTCCAACTTTTATTGCTGCCCAATTGTAATTGGTTTCACCTGACTTGGCTGTCATCTGAGATGGGTAGAGAGGCGTGGTATTTCCTGCTGCATCCGTAGGCGTACCCTCTTCTCCAACACAGATACCCTTATAGCTGTTGCTTGCCTTGTAGTAGCAGTTGGTTGCTGTACCGCTTCCGCAAACGCCGCCGATGAATGACTCACTACTATCCTCGCCTTCTGCTTTTGCTGCGACAGTTCCTGCCATGTAGCAGTTGGTTGCTGTACCACCGCCGCAAATGCCGCCTATGTTGAATACGCTGCTTCCCTCGCCAGTAGCTGTTGCCGTTACTGTTCCTGCCATGTAGCAGTTGGTTGCTTTGCCACTTCCGCAAATGCCGCCTACGTTATATGCACCTTCCCCTGAGTTTGCCGATACATTTCCGGTTACAAAGCAGTTAATGATATTACCAGACACTGCCCCCGCAATGCCGCCTATTTCATTGTTTCCGCTAACATCACCGGTTGCATAACAACCTTCGATTATAGTCTCCTCATCGCTATTGTTACCGCCAACTATACCTCCTGCTCTTATCCCTCCGATTACCATTCCATTGGAACTGCAGCCTTTGATTTCAATCACACCATCGATTGAATCTCCGCCAAAACCAGAATCCTCGCCTCTGTTTTGTCCCACAATGCCGCCAATATAACCCCATCCAGAAACCTTGCCCATTGAATGACAATTAATTATTTTTACACATCCTAATGTGTTTTCATCAGAGTAGAACATGTTAGTACCTACAATGCCGCCGATACCGCCATCTCCGTCTTGTCCAGTAATTTCAGCCGATGAACTGCAATTCTGGACAGTACCATTCTTGTTTTCTCCAACTATTCCCCCAATTCCAACGATTCCGCTGATGACAACCTTGGCGCAGCAGTTCTCAACAAGACCACCATCATTATATCCAACAATGCCGCCGATTATAATCTCCCCCTTGACAGAGCCGATTGTTGTAACATTTCTAACAATAGCGTTATTTATATATCCGAACAAGCCACCGTTATATAAAGGTTCACTTGTATATTTTATCATTTCAATGCCAAGTCTGACGGTCTGTTCATTCCCATCAAAGATACCTTTGAATGAATTGCTACCATAACCAATAGGGGTAACAAGCGCTGCACTGCTGTCGAACCTTTCAGCGAGCTTAATTGTCTTACCTTCAAATGAATCTATACCGGTGTTAACCAAACAAGCAAGACCTTCAAGGTCAGCCGTATTATTGATAATGAAAAACTTACCGTTTTCATTATACCAGGATGTGTCAACATTGGCAAAATATGGACTGCCATTACAATATATTGCATTAACGTAATAGTGAGTATTCCATGTCATACATGCTTCAGCCTTACCATCATTGCTCATCGCGTACTCGTTAAGAGCAATAGCAAGATGCTTCTTTGCATTTTCTTCACCGACCTTCATATCGTCGTCAATCTGGTAACAGGCTTCTCCGCTGCCAACCCCAAACAAGGAGTCCTCAGTGCTGTAGCATTTTGTGACAGTACCACTATCGTTATATCCTACTACACCGCCGGCACTACCATTATTGACAGCAACTTCTCCAATGGCATAACAGTTTATGACAGTACCATTATCGTTATATCCTACTACACCACCGGCAGCAGAAGCAAGGCTCTCAGCCTCAACACCACATAAAGAACTGCAGTTGATAATCTTCCCGCCATACATGAAGCCTACTACTCCACCAGCTGCTGCATTCGCTTCATTTTTGCTGCTGGCAACGCCATAGGTAGACACATTCTTCACGTATCCACTTTGCATATAGCCGAACATTCCGGCATGAGAAAAGTTTTCCTCTGTAGAAATATTCAGCTTAACCGTCTGTCCATTACCATCAAAGGTTCCAGCGAACGCCTCACTATCATTACCTATTGGTTTGCTGAGTGCAGCATCAGAGCTTGCACCCTTTCCAAAATCCTTAGCCAACTTGAAGTATTTGCTTTCTGTAGTAATTGTCCCGGCATTTACACCCTCCGCAAATTTGTTCAGCTGATCATAGTTGCTGATGATGTACGGATTAGTCGCCGATCCGTCACCACCGCTGTTCCAGTTATCTGTCGCACTTGCAGTTACTCCGAACATCGGTATCATCGTAACCACCATAGCAAGCGTCAGAATAATCGATAAAAATTTCTTTTTCATACATTCTCCTTCCTTTTCCAGGTTGTATTTTATCTATATAAAGAAGCCCTGCCTGAGCCCGGCCTCAAAAAGAGAACACAAAAAGGACGCATCACGCCACGGAATAATCCATGAGCGCAATACGCCCTTGATTTGCAAAAATGAAGTCCTGAAAATGACCTTCTATGATTCTGTCTGTCTGTCTGTCTGTCTGTCTGTCTGTCTGTCTGTCTGTCTGTCTAAAGATTGTTGCACCGCAAGAAATCATTGTCAAATTCCTCCGACTTTTCTACTCAAAGTGTAATATAGCCATTTTCATTCTTTCAAGCCCATGATAACACATTTCTTCATTCCTTTCAATCCGTTTCATTCTTAATTATTCCGCTTTGTTATCGCGTATCAACGGCTTCTCATTATTAACCTTTTTCACCACATTATTATGCTTTTTCATGACTAAAGGCGCTCCAACACAGGTGAATACTGCGTCAGAACGCCTTTCAGTTACTTCAGGTTTTACGTAATAATGGTTGAATTATCCACCGCATTCTTCAACAATCATTTCCCTCTTGCCACATGCCTCGGATACCATTTCTGAAACCATGTCGTAAATATGCCCATAAGGGCCGGAATAACGGAATTGATTGCACCAACAAAACTGCCAGCATCTGTCCGCATGATAAAATATGTCCATATTGGCGTAAGCAGATAGAGAATTCCCCATGCTGCCGTCAGGATGCGGTTCGTTTTCATAAAGAGCGGATTTCGCAGTGCATCATCTCCGTTGTAATGATTCTTTGAATAATAGGCAGTAAGCGGTACTTTTGTAAAGCAGGAAAAGCACCACATCAGCCCAAACAGAAAATAGGATAAAGGCAGTATCAGAACAGGCGATATGCCCGCAAGCATGGCTATTGAACAGCCGCCCACGCCGAGACACGAAAGCTTATCATATGTAGTGGCTTTCGTCTGGTACATCAAAACCGGCATCAGTACGCACGCCGCAATACTGATGAGGCTTCCCCAAAAGCCGTTTATTGCTGCCGCAATCCAGAAGACTATCCACGGAGTCAAAAGCAAAGTCATATTAGTTTTCGGTTCGTTTTCTGTCTCCTTTCTCGTGTCGGAAGCTCTCTGCCTCGCGCCAAAATAATCATCCCAGTGCAGCATCAGATTAAAATCACCCTCAACGGAGTATAAGTGCTTCATCAGTGCTTCGTCACCGGCGATTTCCCCACTGGCGATGGAACGCCATACGGAATAAGGTGTATTGATTTGTGTGGTAAAAGGCCCGGTTATGTCTTCCGTTACCTTACTGCCATCCTTCCCAAGAAGAATGCGATAAACTTTGCCGATATCGGTATAATTCATTTCCAGCACGACATCCTGCCCAGGCCATGCAGTCTTTTTGTACAATGCGGCCATCTGCCGGGTGAACACAAGGCTATCATCTTCTTTTTCGCCGGTTTTTCCTATTCCCCAGCTTGCATCTGCCATGGCTTCAAACACATCTCGCGGGTATAGGTTTTCATTCAGTTTTTCCCAAATGCCATCACCGATACCGCCCGAAACATATTCTTTTCCGGCAAGTCTTACATAGGAAAGATACTCGTCAGTTCGTCCTGACAGTTCTTTCACGCAGAACAATTCTCCCTGCCCGCAAAACAACGCAGTATAGCCTTCCCTTCCGCAGAGCCTATCAAACATGGTTGTCACGCAGTCGTAGTTGCCCTTTGCCGTATAAAAGCCGCAGGTTGAAATCACCACTGTCCGTTTCCCGCTCATATCATATCGTGAAGGATGTCCGCCGCTTTCCGCCTCCGCATTCATAAACGGAAGTGTCATAGGGAGCTGACGGTCTATCAGATTTTTCAACTGTCCGGGCAGTCCAAAATAGTATAAAGGGAAGCTCCATATCGTAAGATCAGCCCAGAGAAGTTTCTCAATCACCGCGTGCATATCGTCACGGATGCAGCATTCTCCGGGAGTCTTGTTCCAACAGGAAAAACATCCGAGACAGGGCTTGATATTAAGCTTGCTGATTTCAAGTGTCTCTATCTTCGTTTTTTGATTGTCGTTTCCTTCTTCACACGTGGATATCCCGTCAAGAAAAGCCCGCGTCAGCCGGAAAGTATTGCTTTTTTCGCCCTTGGGGCTTCCGTTAATCACCAGAATATTCATTGTGCATTCTCCAGTTCTTCAAAGCAGTGCTTAGCCCAATCAATATGCATCTGAAGGCTTCTTCTGCCAAAATCTACGGTCAGCATAACGTATCCTTTCACAAAACAGTTTGTATTCCACTTGTGGAATATTATGGTTCACTTGTGGAATATTGTCAAGCTCCCCTGCATGAAAAGAATTGAGGCACGGATTACTGATTAATTCAAATATGCAAGTGCCAGCATTCTCAATACTAATATCGTGTAAAATTCGGTGTAATTCGTTGAAGAATTTTGGGAAAAAGTATGTTTCTCATATTAAATATGCAGGAAGTTTATTTACACCCAACCAATTACTTAATATAATGTATACAACAACAAACAGTTCAAACGATTTCTATCGAACACAAATACTATCCATAAAGGAGACTATGACCAATTATGAATCAAAAGCTACTATCATTTGCAGGACCTGTTCTGGTGCTGTTTGCAGCTGCAATGTGGGGAACTGTCGGGATATTCACAAAACAACTTTATTCTTATGGCTTTTCACCTATCCAGATTAGCTTTTTCAGGGTTTTTGTTTCAACTATTATTATTTTTCCATATATGTTTATTCGACACCCAAAGGATATGAAGATTCGCTCAAAAAAGGATTTGCTTTTCTTTCTGGTATCAGGAACCTTTGGCTTAGCGCTTACATATACTACGTATTTCATGACAATTCAGGTCTCAACCTTGTCAATAGCTGCAGTCATGTTGTATTCCGCGCCTATTATCGTCACCATTTTGGCTGCTATTCTTTTTAAAGAAAAGCTTACCATCACAAAACTATTGTCAATTGTTCTGTCTTTTACAGGCTGTATAGTCATGTCAGGTATACTCGGAGGAGCTGTCGTTACTTTATCATTTGTAGGCATTCTCATCGGCTTTACTTCCGGATTGGGATATGCACTTTACAGTATAGGAAGCAGATATGCACTTAAGGTTTACAGCACCTATGCTGTTTCAGCATATACTTTCGCTTTTGCGACAATAGGACTTCTGCCTTTTATCAATATTAAGGCTACTGCAAATTTGCTGGTTGCAAATCCTCCGGCAGTTTTGGCTATATTAGAAATGGGCATTATGTGTACATTAGTGCCATTTACTATTTATGTTATTGCATTGACCTATGTTGAAGTGAGCAAGGCTTCAATAATATCTATTATCGAGCCTGTTGTTGCAACCTTGGTGGGAGTAATAATGTTTAATGAAGTCGTTACCAGCAATGTAATTATTTCAATTGCAATCATCCTCGCTTCTGTTGTCGTTGCAAATGTGGACTTCAAAAGAAAGAGTGAAACTGAAGAATATAAGATTAAAGGCACGCGCAGCGCTCAGATTTCTGTCGGCAGACAGGCTGAAAGACTTTTTTCTGAAAGATATTCCAAGCGCAACGAAAAGAAAATTGAGGTTGAGCAGGCCTTTGTAGAAGCAAATCATAAGGAGCAGCCTAAGGATGGTCGTTAAAGCAACTTACGTTACTAATCTTTAAGTGCTTGCAATAGAATTAATTTTCATAAGAGAAACTCTCTGCGATACAACAGAGAGTTTTTCTTTTTGAGAACACTAAGTTTTCAAGGTGTACTCTTAAAAGATTAAAGACAGAGTCAAAAACACAAGATTATCGTGATGATCTAACAGCATTCATCCGGTTCCCAAAACTCTCTGGACCTTATTCTTCAGTCCATTAACAATCTTCACACTATAAAAGAGCACCGCTTACGCAGTGCTCTTATTCTGACGGTTTATTCTTTTGGGGGAAAATAAACTCGATCAAAGAGTTTACCTTAAGGATATAAACAGCCCGTACGATATCGGCTATCCCATAACCCGCCCTGGAAACGATAAAACGGCAGCAGACTTCATTTCAAAATCTACTGCCTGATTTGGATTGATAATAATTTTTTGATATTAAACAAGGGACTGGGATCAAATTGATGTTCTTGGTTTCAAACAATCTATTTAAACTCATGGGTTTGCTTCCAGTATGATATCAATCATCTCCCTTGGTGTTACAACAAAAGGCTTTGCCGGAAAATGCCTTATGTTTCCAGTAACAAGAAATGCATCCTCTGTTTTTCGAGCGGTACTATCGTTCCCGCTACAGCCAGGTCCATCACCTGTCCCGGCACAGAAGAACGCTTCAGCATTGAAGATATTACAACATTCGTGTCTATTACCGCATAATAAGTCATTTACTCTCTTTGCGCTCCTTCCTGTATCTTGCAATTTCTGCATTGATTTCATCTAAAGTCATTTCAGAATTTCCATTTTCCTCAGAAGTGCTGCGCATGCTATTCAATGCTGCCATTGCACGATCTCTGTTGCTGTCGTTTTTTACCTCAAAAGGAATACCATTAACAGCAATGCTTTTCTTTAAGAACATTCTAACCGCTGTTGAGAGATCTATACCCAGTTGATCATATACCATTGTTGCCTGAGCTTTTAAATCATCATCGACTCTTATTTGTAGTGTATTTGCCATGTTCATCACCTCTATTGACATTGTAATTACAAATAATGTGTTTGTCAATACGAAAGTGTGACCAGCTAAAAACACATTCCTTCCATGGATCCAATTTGAGAGGTTTACCTTATGGATACAAACAGCCCGTACGATATCGACCATCCCATAATCCGCCTGAAAAACGAGAAAAAACCGCCGCAGAAACACCTCTGCAGTAGTCAGAAAAATATGTATTAGCGTTGAAAATCTTGGTTTTCAATAATTTTTTCATAAGAAAAAGTATTATAGCCTTCGAAATAATAACTAACATCAATACCTTTCATGTAGACTTCTCTATCGTTAATCTTATCAGTCAATGCATGCTTTAATAAATGCCTGATTTCCAGATTGTTAATTGGACTCCTTTCCATAGCTGATAGATAGTTCTCTTTGTCTATGAGGCTCCAGTCGACAACTAGTTTTAATTCTTTTTTCATGATTTGATCAAGCCATATGCGAGCGGCGCGTCCATTTCCTTCCCTAAAAGGATGGGCAACATTCATCTCGACATACTTTTCTACTATTTGGTCAAAAGACTCTTGCGGCATGTTGGAAATATAGTTTAATGCTGCCTCTAAATACATCGTTGGTGCAAAACGGAATCCGCCCTTAGAAATATTAACATTCCTTGTTTTTCCAGCAAAATCATAAACATCTTGGAAAAGGTATTCATGTATATTTTGAAGTCCTTTATATGTACCAACTTCAAAAGAAGACAGTATATTGTTTTCAAATAATTCTACTGCTCTCTTTTTTGATAGTTGTTCTTCAACCCTGGCCAATTCAGCGCTGTTTGTAATACCAAGCATATTTTCTAAAGCCATAACATTTTTCCTTTCACCAATTTTTATACTGTAGCCTCTAATCAACTCTTTTACTGTTTCTTGCTTATTGTCCAGACTATTTAGCCATTCTATTATATCCTGGTCTTCATCAGAAAAATATCTATGTCCTCAAGCAAGAATGGCTTTTATTAATTTTCCGGCGAGCTTGCCTATCTCCCTCGTTTCAATCTTTTCAGAAC
>DCGW01000008.1:0-1070 GCA_002315335.1 Firmicutes bacterium UBA1768
CACGAGGTACTGTGATATACGGTAGGCGGTTTATTACTTCCGGAGCGGTCTTATTATTTCTCCAACAAGGGGAATGGATTAGACTGAAAGGAGGTGTTGTCTATGCTAACTATTGAAGGCTTTATTGCCGTAATAGGCTTAGCTGTTGGCTGCTTTAGCATGGGCTATACGCTTGGCAAAAGCAGCCAAAAAAACAACTGATCGCCCAACCAATTAGTCAAGTAGTGGGCGGTCACCAAAACCGCTCCGGAGGCTAACCGTCTATCGGCAGGCCTCGGATGAGGTTATAGTAGCAAATTTCCCTATGGTTGTCAATATACCCCGACCACCTTTAACGTAAGAAGAATGAGGAAAATGACAACTGCAGGCTTTATAATTTGGCCGCCTTTAGTCAGCACAAGTCCGGAGCCTATCCGGCTGCCTAACATGTTGCAAAGACCTGCAGCGACTCCGAGAGGAATAAGGGCTGATCCATCTATAAGAAATACTGCTAATGCCGAAAGGTTGGTGCCCATGTTGATGAGCTTCGCCTGTGCATTGGCATTTTTCATGTTCATATGGCAGAACACTGTAAAGCAGCTAATCACGAAAACTCAGACCACCAACTCCCTCAAAACCACGGCATTAACAAACAAACATCTTGTATTTATCTGAATTTAGGCTATAATAATAATGTTAGAATTATTCGTGGAGGTAACAACAATGGAAAAGAAAAAAGTTGTATTAGCATATTCCGGAGGTCTCGATACTTCCGTTATCTTAACATGGCTGAAGGTTGAATTTGACTACGATGTAATCGCTGTGTGCGTTGACGTTGGACAGGAAGACGATTTTGCAGAAGTAGAAAAGAAGGCTTACGCTACAGGCGCAGCTAAGTGCTACATCGAACATCTCACAGAAGAATTCATTTCAGACTATATATTCCCTACAGTAAAGGCAGGAGCAATATACGAAAACGACTACCTCTTGGGAACATCGTTCGCAAGACCTTTAATCGCAAAGAGACTTGTTGAAATAGCTCAGGCAGAGGGAGCAATAGCAATCGCTCACGGAGCAACAGGAAAGGGCAA
>DCGW01000008.1:1221-2878 GCA_002315335.1 Firmicutes bacterium UBA1768
TTGCACAGACAAAGAAAAAGATTTATAGCAGAGACCAGAACATCTGGCACATCAGCCACGAGGGCGGAAACCTCGAGGATCCATGGAATGAGCACACAGATGACATTCACGTTATGAGCTTAACACCAGAACAGGCAAAGGACGTTCCTTCATACATCGACATCGAATTTGAAAAGGGTATTCCTGTATCGCTCGACGGCAGAAAGGTTGGACCTCTTGAGCTCATGAAGGTATTAAATGAAATCGGTTCAGAAAACGGCGTCGGAACTATCGATATCGTAGAAAACAGACTGGTTGGCATGAAGTCAAGAGGCGTATACGAAACTCCGGGCGGCACAATTCTCTATGCTGCACACAGAGCAATGGAAAAGCTGGTTCTTGACAGAGACACAATGGCTCAGAAGAACATTCTTTCACAGAAATATGCTCAGTTAGTATATGACGGCCTCTGGTTCACACCGCTCAAGGACGCTATCGATGCTTTCGTAAACGTTACACAGGAAAAGGTAACAGGCGTAGTAAGAATGAAGCTCTATAAGGGCAGCGCTACACCGGTTGCATCAAAGTCAAAGTACTCACTTTATAACGAAGAGTTCGTAACCTTTGGCGAAGATGATGTTTATAATCAGAGCGATGCAGAAGGCTTCATCAACCTCTTCTCACTGCCGCTCAAGATCAGAGCTATCATGAACGAAAAGCTTGAAAAGGAAGGCAAATAATAGCTAAACAAAACTCAATTACAAAAGAGAACGCCGATTGCTCGTCTGTGCCTGAGTGGCGAGAGGGTAATCGGCGATTTCAATATAAGGAGAATTTTTATGGCCAAGAAATTATGGGGCGGACGGTTCGCAAAGAAAACCGCGTCGCTTATGGATGAGTTTAACGCATCCATAGACTTCGACCAAAAGCTATACAAACAGGACATAATGGGAAGCTGCGCTCATGCAAAAATGCTTGCAAAGCAGGGAATAATCTCTCAGGAGGACTGCGATACCATTATTAAGGGTCTTAACGAAATCAGAGAGGAAATAGATGCCGGTAACTTTGAGTTCAAGACAGAGCTTGAAGATATCCACATGAACATAGAATCTGTGCTCACAGACAGAATAGGGGAGGCGGGAAAACGACTCCACACGGCACGAAGCAGAAACGACCAGGTTGCTGTTGACATAAGACTGTGGCTCAGAGAAGAAATAGAAGAAATACAGGAAGATATTAAAAACCTGAAAAAGGTTATTCTTGAGGTTGCTGAGGCAAACAAGGAAACCGTAATGCCGGGCTACACGCATCTTCAAAGGGCACAACCTGTAACCTTCGCATACTACATGATGGCATATTATCAGATGTTCGGAAGAGACTTCGACAGGCTCAGCGACTGCTGCAAGAGAACAAACTGTCTCCCGCTTGGCTGCGGTGCACTTGCCGGAACAACCTATAACACAGACAGGCACTTCTTGGCTGAAGAACTGGGCTTCGACGCGCTTTGCGAAAACGCAATGGATGCTGTTTCCGACAGAGACTTTGCCCTCGAATTTCTCAGCACCTGCTCAATTCTCATGATGCACCTTTCAAGGTTCTGCGAGGAGCTTGTGGTATGGAGCAGCTGCGAATTTTCCTTTGTTGAAATGGACGACGCCTACAGCACAGGCAGCAGCAT
>DCGW01000039.1 GCA_002315335.1 Firmicutes bacterium UBA1768
AATATCTTGCGGCTCAAATTTTTATGAAAAATTGTTATTTGTTTGGGATATATAAAGTAAGCGTCAACTGAAGGGTGCATCCCAAAGGCTGTAATATAGGAGTAGAATGTTTCCATTATTATTGGAGGATCAATATCATGTATGGAAACAAACAGGAACTTATTACAGCGATATGGCGCGAACGTGTCATAGACGCTAATAACAGCGGACTTACGAAAGCGGAATGGTGCCGGCAAAACAACATTAAATCTAAAACGTTCTACAAATGGCAGAAAATTATACAGGATGAAGAAATAGAACGTATAAATAACGATACGGGACCTGATCAGAGCCTGACATTTGTTGAACTTCCCGCTGTTAAGGATGGACATCCGGGCAAACCCGTACAGATACCGGACAGCAATCTGAAGTTCAAGCCGGAGATAGCTATTAACATTGGCGCCCAGACAGTGTATGTTGGGAAGGACGTTTCCGAAAAAACACTGGCAACGGTTGTAAAGGTTCTCACATATGCTTAGGGATGGAACAGGGTTCAAAAAGGCGGTACTCATATGCGGCCGTGTTGATCTCAGGAAAGGAATTGACGGTCTGGCAGCAATAGTCAGGCTTGGATACAATCAGGACTGTCTGGAAGAAGGAACGTTATTCCTATTCTGCGGAATCAGCAAAAAGAAGATAAGAGGACTTCTGTACGAAGGTGACGGTTTCCTTCTTGTTACAAAAAGATTATCCAACGGATATTTCTGTTTTCCAAGAACTCCGGAAGAGGCAAAGGCACTCACTGCAGATCAGTACCGAAGGCTGATGGACGGATTCAGCATAGACAGTACAATACATTAATAAATACAATTAGCAAGGCATTCCGCCTTGCTTTTTTTGATGTAAAAGTGCACAATAAATACGTGACAAATTTATACAAAATTAATCACTATTTTACTTGACACGCGTTACATATAGTGTTACAATTTAAGTAAGGTGTAACGATGTCGTCGGAAGGCGGTTTGAATGGCAATAATAAAGCAATACCACAAGGAAACCGGCATTACATATGTGTACGAATCTGTCAGTTACTGGGACCCGGAGAAAAAGCAGTCGCGGTCAAAAAGAAAAATGATCGGAAAAATTGATCCCGAAACAGGAGATATTATTCCGACAGGTAAGATAGGCAGACCGAAAAAAGAAACTGACAACAATAAACATCAGGAATTTGCCGATTCCAATCTTGCTTCACTGTATGAGCAAAGCCGGAGCAGAATAAAAAATCTGGAATTGTTATTGAGTGAAAAACAGGCTGAATTAGACGAGCTTAATCGTAAACACAAACGGTTGGTAGATATTGTCTCAAAGATTGATTCGCAGTATGAAAAGAACAGAGAGATGTATCGTGACCTGATTTAGTGCAGGGGGACAGTGCGTCATGACAGCTCAAATGGAAGAGTTTATATCTGAAATATCTGACATGGATAATACTCAGCTTCGCGCGCTTGTAATTACCATGAAAAAAGATCAGATCGCAAAAGACGCACATATTCTCGAAACCGAAAAAATGCTCACTGAAATGGCCAAAAGCTATTCCAAGCTGAAAGCCAGCAATGATCAGAAAGACTCAGAGCTGAAAAGGCTGAGAAAGGATCTAAATTCTGTCTGCGAACAGCTGGGACTGGATGCGAATCAAAGATTCGGACGAAAAACGGAGAAGCTGGATGATCTGCTCTCAAAGAAAATCTGCGGGGATGATCCTGTTTCCGACTTTGCGGATGAAGATTCTTCCAATGATGCTGAGGTTGAGGTTATAACAGACGGGACAGTTAATGCCGGAACTAAGAGAAACCGCTCCGTCGGACGTAGCGTGAAAAAACAGCCGTCTTCAACCGACACTTCAAAGCTTCCCGTAATAGAAAACTATGAAATACATTCTGATGAAATTGACGAAGAATGCGACGGTGGAAGCTGGAGGATTGTATCGTGGATGTGTCACGAGTCAGTTGAAATAACCAAAGCTACAGCTTATTTGTTGCGCACCTATACGCCTAAAATTTCATACAATCACGGAGACAATATGAAGTGCATTCCGGCGCCAAATATTGTTCTGCCCAGAACTTTGCTTTCTTCATCGCTGGGAGCATTAATATTATATTACAAGGCAGCACTGTATCTTCCGATATACCGTCAGGTTGAAGAATTTTCCAGATATGGTTTTAAAGTATCCAGACAGGTGCTTAACAGCTGGTATATTACGATGGCTGAAACAATTCTTTACCCGGTTGAGCAGCATATGGAAAAACTTCTTCTGGACCAGCCATGCCACCAGTGTGATGAAACAACACTGACAGTTATTAAAGACGGAAGAGCTCCCGGTTCTAAGAGTTATGTGTGGTACCATGGTACCAGCGAGCTATATGACGGACATAAGATTAATATTTTCAAATACTGCAAGACCAGATCAACAGACCACCTCAGGGAATTCTACCAGAATTTTGCTGGAATAATTACCAGCGACGGATACATTTCGTATGCTCTTCTTGAAAAAGAGAATCCGGATAATATAGTGTCTTCAGCCTGTTTTGCACACACAAGAAGATGCTTTGCTGAAGCTCTTGAAGTAATGAAATCCCCTGCTATAACTGCAGAAAAAATTAATGACTCTGAAGAGAAAAAAGCATTGATGCTTATTCAGGATATTTATGCCTGCGATACATCGCTTAAGGATGTTGATCTGGATGAAAGAGAAGAAAAGCGCAGGACAGCTGTGCTGCCCAAGGTTGAAGCGCTTTTCGATTATCTGCATTCACTTGACCTGAATTCAGATGATCTTTCTGCGCGCATGAAGAAGGCCGTTTCTTATGCTGTGAATTTAGAGACAAAACTGAAGATATTTCTGAAAAACGGATATGTTCCCATTGATAACAATCACTCTGAGAACCTTATTCGACATATAGCATTGGGACGCCGCAACTGGCTGTTCTCAACTTCAATTGCAGGAGCAGAGGCAAATTTGGTCGTGTATTCAGTGGTTGAAACTGCCAAAGCAAACGGTGCAGACGCATACATTTATCTCAAATACCTGCTGGATAAAGTTCCAAAGCACCTGGATGACAGCAGCACGGAATTCTTAAATGATATGCTGCCATGGTCTCATGCATATCTCGAATACCAGACAAAGGAGAAAGAAATCCGTTGTTGCGAGTATTCAGAGAAACCGGATTCCAGGGGGAGACCAAAACCCAAACATGAATCGAATTCAATAGCAAGCTAAAAGCCGAAGGACAAAATCCTTCGGCCGGCAGTGTTGCACAATCCATAAAGTCTATAAAGTCTCGTCGACTTTATAGACTTTATGCGTTATTGGAGATTTTGGTGCACCCTACAGTTTACGCTTACGCTTAAGTCAGTGAGAAACGACATCTATTTGCTTTAGAATTGCCAAGCCGCATGTAATCAAAAAATGTCTTTTCTTCTTCAACTTCAATTTCATAACAGCGTTCGAAATCATCACCGGTTTTGTTCGTAACGACTATAAACTCAACACCGTTTACCAGCCTGCTGCGGTCTACGGTAATCATGCCGT
>DCGW01000056.1:0-1440 GCA_002315335.1 Firmicutes bacterium UBA1768
TTGATGTGTTCATAATACACCTCCGCAAGTATATTTAAACACATTTAATCACTTTTGTCAACTTATTTGATTGCTTAATTAATTCTCCTTGCGTTTTTTCATCCTTATATTTTATCACTATTCAAGGCTTTTTCCAACCATATTGTTTCTATTTGAAGACGGTTTAACCAATATTTTATACCATATTTCAACATCAGAGCCTATACAAATTCTCTAAGCGAAACATTGGCAAGATCCATTCCGTAGGAAGTGAATCTATAATAATCTCCCACCTTTTCCATAAAGCCATGGTCTATGAGCTTGTTAAATTCTTCACCATATACAGCTTCAATTTTTTTACCGAAAAGCTCCTTGAAATACGATGCCGAAACACCCCTTACAAGTCTGAGACCGGTGAACATAAATTCTTCTATATTTTCCTTTTCGCTGTTTTCATGCACCCACTCACGTTCAAGCTTAACGGGAGTCGACCCATAATAACAGGAAATGTAGGTGTCTATGTCTGTGGTATTGGAAAAACGCACGCCTTCATTGAACGAGTGAGCTCCAAGGCCAAAACCTATATAATCCATCATAGTCCAGTATTTAAGATTATGCTTTGACTCCTTACCCGGCTTTGCCGCATTTGAAATTTCGTAGTGAACATAGCCCTTGCTCTCTAAGAGGTTGAGCGCATGGTAGTAAAGCTCTCTGTCCTCATCATCCTCATAGGCTTCTATAAGCCCGCTCTTAAAGTCCTCGTACATAGGAGTTCCCTCCTCAAGAGTAAGCCCATAAAAAGAAACGTGTGCAGGATCAAACCACAGTGTTCTTTGCAGAGTTTCATCCCAGTCTGCAAGAGTCTGGTCGGGAAGAGAAAACATGAGGTCGAGGTTGATATTGTCAATTCCTGCGAGCCTCAGCTCATTTAAAGAAGAAAATACGTCAGTCCGCGTGTGTATTCGCCCCAGCCTTTTAAGGTGAGCCTCGTCAAGCGACTGAACCCCAAGACTGACCCTGTTTACGCCGCCGTCTGCAAAGGTTCTTATTTTTTCCTTATCCAGAGTACCCGGGTTGCATTCAACAGTAAACTCGCAGTCCTTTTTCAGGTTGAAGGTCTCGTTTACAGCTTTGAGGAGCTTTTCCATCAGCTCCGGCTTAAGCACGGACGGAGTACCGCCGCCAATATAAACAGAGTCCACCTCGTATTTTCCGTTTATTTGCTCAGACAGGTGAAGCTCTCTGACGAGAGCTTCAATGTAGTTTGTTTTAAGCTCATCCCCCGCAGGGAATGATAAGAAATCGCAGTAATTACACTTTTTCCTGCAAAAAGGAATGTGAATATATATACCCTTTGTTTTATTTTTCATCGTACTTCAATACTGCAGTAAAGGCCTCCTGAGGAACCTCAACGGAGCCAAACTGTCTCATTCTCTTTTTACCTTCCTTCTGTTTTTCAAG
>DCGW01000056.1:1600-1785 GCA_002315335.1 Firmicutes bacterium UBA1768
ACCTCAAACTGATGCATAGGAATAATTTCCTTCAGCTTTTCGCAGACGAACCTGCCTCTTGAATACGCCTTGGACTCGTGGACTATCATGGAAAAGGCATCCACAATCTCCTTGTTGAGGAGGACGTCCAGCTTCACAAGCTTTGAAGGCTCGTAGCCGATAAACTCGTAGTCGAGAGAGCCATA
>DCGW01000056.1:1820-2128 GCA_002315335.1 Firmicutes bacterium UBA1768
CCTCTGGTTTTGGACTTGAGTGCGTCAAAAAAGTCGTATATGACCTCATTTAAAGGCATTTTATATGTAAGAACCACTCTGTTTTCGCTGATGTATTCCATGTGGTCCATGGTTCCCCTTCTCTCCTGACAGATTTCCATTATGGCCCCGACATATTCGTTCGGAATCATTATCTGAGCCTTAACCATAGGCTCTTCTGTCGATGAAATTTCAACCATAGGCGGCATATTTGAAGGGTTCTGTATCATCTCCACCTCACCGTTGGTCTTTGTTACCCTGTATATTACCGAAGGTGAAGTTGTTACGAT
>DCGW01000056.1:2281-10260 GCA_002315335.1 Firmicutes bacterium UBA1768
CGTTAACCTGAAGCTTTTCGAGAGCATCCTTGACAGCCTCATATTTTTCAGTTCCAGCAGGATAAATACCGCAGTAAACCATAGACTGAACCTGTCTATATCCAGGAAGCGGCTCTGAAGTAGGGTTTTCCGTAAGGGTAATGGTATCGCCGACTCTTGCATCAGCAACCTGTTTGATGCTGGCTGTTATATAACCAACCTCACCCGCCTTAAGCTCAACAAAAGGAACGGGACCCGGTGCAAGAATTCCGACCTCTGTAACCTCGTATTCCTTGCCGGTAGCCATTAGCTTTATCATGTCGCCCTTCTTGATTTTTCCGTCCACTATTCGGGTGTAAATAATTACTCCCTTGTAGTTGTCGTAAACGGAGTCGAAAATCAGCGCCTTCAGCGGAGCATTCTCGTCCCCTTCGGGTGCAGGAATTTTTGCAACTATAGCCTCTAAAAGGCCGTCGATATTAATTCCCTCTTTTGCTGAAACCAGCGGCGCGTCCTGAGCCTCTATCGCAAGCATCTCCTCAATTTCGTCGATAGCCATCTGCGGATCTGCACTTGGCAGGTCGATTTTGTTGACAACCGGCAAAATTTCAAGGTTTTCGTTGGCTGCAAGATAAGCATTGGCCATAGTCTGAGCCTCAACCCCCTGAGTTGCATCTACAATAAGCAGCGCCCCCTCGCAGGCAGCCAGGCTCCTCGAAACCTCGTAGGTAAAGTCAACATGACCGGGAGTATCTATGAGATTGAAAATGTATTCGTTGCCGTCATTTGCCTTATATACAACCCTTGTGGTCTGGAGCTTGATGGTAATTCCCCTCTCCCTCTCAATATCCATATTGTCGAGGAACTGCTCCTTCATGTCTCGCTGGGCAACAAGGCCGGTCTTCTCTAACAGCCTGTCAGCGAGGGTTGATTTGCCGTGGTCGATATGGGCAATAATACTGAAGTTTCTAATATAATCTCTGTAGGACAAAGGTTAATCCTCCATTTTCTATATAATCATTGAAATTATCTTGGCAGCTTCGCCCCTTGTAGCATAGCCCAGCGGATCGAAGTCTCCCTCAGGTCTGCCGCTCATTATGCCCTGATTTACTACCTTTTGTACAGCCTTAAGAGCAAAGGATGAAATCTTTGACTTGTCCTTAAAGGTGAGAGCCTTTTCGGCAGCAGTCCACTTTTTGCCTTTATATATGTAGTAATTGTAGAGCATTACACACATCTGTTCTCTTGTAACTTTTTTATCCGGGCAGAAGGTTCCGTCATCGTAGCCGTTTACAACGTTATTCTTTACGCCCCAGTTTACAACCTTGTAGTACCATTCGCTTGCAGGCACGTCCTTAAAGGTCTTTGTCGCAGTTACATTGATGTTTTCGTTGCTGTCAATTTTTGACAGCATTGTAAGAAACTGGGCTCTGGTGAGATTTTCATCAGGGCCGAAGGTTCCGTCGCCCATTCCGTTTACTATTTCAAGGCTTACCAGCTTAGTGATATAGTCCTTTGCCCAGTGGCCTTCAATATCGGAAAAATTGTTAGGATTCACTATTTTAACAGGAATAACAACCTGCTTTGTTCCCATTGAAACCGTAATATTTCCGCTTGCATCGGCATTCTTGGAGTTTGCGGTAAATACGCCGCTTTTGGTTATCGTTCCTATTGCTGAAGGACATTCCCAGGTGAAGAGCTCATCTGTATAAAGCACCTCAAGAGGCCCGAAGTTTGCACCTGTTACGTTAAAGTCAAAGGTTTCTCCCGGCTTACACTCAAGAGAGGACTTGTTTAAAGTAATGCCTATGTCCGAAATAACGTCAATGGTAACCTTTCCTGTAAGGGTTCCCGAGGTTGCCGTAATAACAGCAGAGCCCGCTGTCTGACCTGCGGTAAATACACCATTTTCATCTATGGTTCCCATTAAGGGGTCTACGTAGTAGCTTACTGCATCGGGCAGCTCAGCCTTTTCATAATATACATTTGCGCCGTAGGAGGAAAGCTGAACCGACATTCCCGGAACAACCGAGGTCGCAACAGGATAAACCTCTATTTCTGAGGCAGCACCGCCGTCACCGGTATATACAAAGAAGAGCCCGTTTGCAACGCTTCTGAGGCTTCCCTCCGAAGGAGTGTTTACAAGTCTGGCATCGTCGCTGTAGCCTGGTTGGTATCTGGCTGTCATTGTTGTTGAGCCACCGCCGTCCATGTTTACTACGGTTACACAGCCCCGGCTCATGAGATATGAGGTCACATCAACCGCATTCATTCCCTTGGAGCCATTGGCCTGTCTGCCGTCAACTATGAATAAGACTACGCTTCCGTCTGCTTTTATTCCTATCGCTGTTCTTGGGTTGAGAGTTTTGTCTGTTGTAAGAACCTGTCCGTCGAGCGCCATTAAGTTATATACGCCCATAGCCTCTGTGGCAGACTGCAGAGCTTCGCCGTTTTCCGCTGAAATTGTAAGAGTTACTTCGCTGCCCTCCACCATCTGGCAAAGCGGCATGTAGTAGTCTGACTTGTTGGAGCAGGAAAGAACGAGCTGGTTGTCTGCTATTGGAGTCGAATTGGTTTCAGGATCAACCGAGGTTACCTCAGCCTTGATTGTATCACCTACATGAAGATTTGCTGAAGAGCCGTTTTTTACGGTTAAAACAACCTCTGCACAAACTCCTGCTGTTGAGGTGTTTGCCGCGTACCTGTTGTTATATAAATGGAGTGCATTTCCGCCGCCATGAGGAACGTTGAAATATGCAGCCTTACCAGAAACGTCTGTAATTGCAGTGGTTTCTCCGTCAGCATCAGGTATTTCTCTCTTGAACGCCAGCGAAAAGCTGAGTGTCGGCTTGGAAACCTGTGCTCTTCCGTTTTTATCAAAGGTTAGTATGTATTCAGACTGGTAGCCTCCGGTAAGAAGCTCGCCGTTATGTACCACAGCTCCTCTCGGCGTACCTGTGTTTGTGTCGTAAATATCTCCGTTAATTCCGCCGATAACCTTCCAGCCTTCGTTTGAGATGTTGGAGGTCATGCTTGTAAGAGTATATTTCTTTTTTACCTGACCATTATATACATAGGGCTTGACTTTTGAGCCCACATTATTTACCTCAACAGTATAGGCATTGACTTTTCCTCCTGCAGCGGTATTTGTTCCCGTAAGCTGGGTGAAGGTTGTGTCAGGTGCTATGTTTTTTGTGTTAGTCTGGTAAACATCGCCTATTCCGTCTACGAAGGTAAAACCGCAGAGGCTTGCAGCAAGTACCAGTGCCAGGATAAGTGTTAAAAATTTCTTCATGATAATTCTCCCCGGCAAGTGCCGTCTGATACGATAAATACAGGCGGACAAAACTCTGTCTTTATCCGCCTGCTTTTTTGTCATTCTGAAATGAAATACTTGAGACTATAATACCGCCTTTGTTTCAATCTTTTCCTTAATCATGGCAATGAAGTCGTCAACCGCAAAGGTTCCGAGCTCTCCGTCCTTACCAGAACGTACCGAAATATTGCCTGCTTCGGCTTCCTTTTCGCCTACTACCAGCATATACGGAGTCTTTTCGAGCTGAGCCTGTCTGATTTTGTACCCGATTTTTTCGTTTCTGTCGTCATACTCTACTCTGAGGCCTGCTTCCTTAAATCTGTTTACGATAGACTCTGCATATGGGTGGAATTTCTCTGCGATAGGCATAACCTTAACCTGAACCGGAGCAAGCCACATCGGAAATCTTCCTGCGAAGTGTTCTGTGAGAATGCCGATAAATCTTTCGATGCTGCCGAAGATTACTCTGTGAATCATTACAGGTCTGTGCTTTTCGCCATCGCTGCCAACGTAGGTTAGGTCGAAGCGCTGAGGCATCTGCATATCGAGCTGTATTGTACCGCACTGCCAGGTTCTGCCAATGCAGTCCTCGAGGTGGAAGTCAAGCTTTGGTCCATAGAATGCGCCATCGCCTTCGTTGATAACGTACGGAACTCCTACCGACTCAATAGCATCCTTTAATGCTGTTTCGGCCATTTCCCACTCTTCGTCTGTACCCATTGAGTCGTCAGGTCTTGTTGAAAGCTCAACATGGTATTTGAAACCAAAGATTTTATATACATCGTCGATAAAGTTTGTTACTCCGACTATTTCATCCTTAATCTGTTCCGGAAGCATGAAGATGTGAGCATCGTCCTGTGTAAAGGTTCTTACTCTCATCAGACCGTGAAGCGCACCCGAAAGCTCGTGTCTGTGAACCTGACCGAGTTCGCCCATTCTGATAGGGAAGTCTCTGTAGGAGTACATCTTTCTCTTATATGCAAGCATTGAGCCCGGACAGTTCATAGGCTTTACAGCGTAGTCCTCTTCATCTATCTTTGTAAAGTACATATTGTCCTTATAGTGGTCCCAGTGGCCTGAGGTTCTCCAAAGCTGCTCGTTTAAGATGAGAGGAGTCTTGATTTCCATGTAGCCCCTCTTTGCGTGCTCTTCTCTCCAGAATTTTTCAAGCTCATTTCTTATTATCATTCCCTTTGGCATGAAGAACGGGAAGCCCGGGCCTTCATCAAAGATTGCGAAGAGATCCATTTCCTTGCCTATCTTTCTGTGGTCACGCTTCTTTGCTTCTTCGAGCTTTTCTATATATTCGTCTAAGAGCTTCTGCTTAGGGAAGCAGGTTCCGTAAATCCTTTGGAGCATAGGTCTCTTTTCATCGCCTCTCCAGTAAGCACCCGCAACGCTCTGAAGCTTGATTGCCTTAACCGCACCTGTTGATGCGAGGTGAGGTCCTGCGCAGAGGTCTGTGAAGTCGCCCTGCTTATAGAAGGAAATAACAGCATCCTCAGGGAGGTCTTCTACGAGCTCAACCTTATACGGCTGATCCAGCTCTTTGAAGTATTTTATTGCTTCTTCTCTCGGCATTTCAAACCTTTCAAGAGGAAGATTTGCTGAGATGATTTTGTTCATTTCTTTTTCTATTTTTCCAAGGTCCTCTTCCGTAAGTCTGTGCTCCATGTCGAAGTCGTAGTAGAAGCCGTTTGCTATTGACGGGCCGATTCCGAACTTTACATCAGGGAAGAGCTTTTTTACTGCCTGTGCCATGATGTGTGAGGTTGTATGTCTGTATGTATCCTTAGCTTTTTCATCATCAAACTTGAGAATTTCAAGGCTGCAATCCTTTTCGAGCTTGTAGGACATCGGCTTGACTTCACCGTCTACAACGCCGATTATTGCTTCCTTTGCAAGACCCTGATGAATGGTCTTGGCAAATTCAAGTATTGTTTTTCCGCTTTCAGACTCTCTTACGCTGCCGTCTTTTAAAGTAATCTTTATCATCTTTTCTCCTTACTGAATATATCTTTTCGCTTTAAACACGTTTTATTTCTTTATCTTTCCGATTTTTGCTGAGGTCTCCGCATAGTGGTTCCTTTCCCACACCAAAATCGGGTCGGTTGCCGTAGTATACTGTGCATATGCAGCGCAGCAGTTCGGGCAGCCGCCCAATACGAGCAAGCCCTCGTAGTCAACTCCCTCAGCTGCCAATTCAAATTCCGCCCTTCCGGCATACTCGGTTTTTATATCTTCAAGAAACTGCAGCCTGTCGTATTGTGGATTGCAGCCTCCGCAAAATTTTACTCCTATCATAAAAGCTCCTTAAAAGTTTATATCATTTTAATATTATACCACCCAAACGGTATAAATAAAAGAGTGAATCGTTTTGAGATATGGGCGAAAATCAAACTAATTTGTTTCATATCTGTATAGAATTTGGGCCACCTGTGCTCTTGTGGCATTGCCCTTTGGTTCAAGTCTGTTCCCCTGTGTTCCGTTAATAAGCCCTGCGCCGACAGCCCACTTCATTTCCTCAAGTGCGTAGTCGCTGACCTCACCGCGATCAGTATAAATGTCAAGGCTTCCTGTGTTGTCAACACTCTTTCCGGTATATTTAGCATATCTATATAAAATAGCCGACAGCTGTTCTCTTGTAACAGCGTCATCAGGACCGAAGGCAACCTGACTGTAGCCGTTTACTATGCCGACGCTTTCCGCCCAGCCTATAGCCTCCTCGTAGTATGCGCCTGCTTTAACATCTGAAAAAACGCCCGTCTTGCCCGCAGGCTTATCCTGCATTCTCCAGAGCATTGTAACTATCATTCCTCTCGTGAGACTTCTGTCTGGAGCAAAGCTGTACATGTCTATGCCGTTCATTATCCCTGCCGCAGCTGCAAAGTCTACCGAGTCATGGTACCAGTCGCCTACATTTACATCATCAAACCAGTATGACGGACAGGTGAAACCGCCATCGCACTTTTCGTAGGCAAAGGCAAAGGCCGACAGCTTGTTAATCGAAACTGAAACCGTGCCGTCTGTATCATTTTGGATTGCTATCTTGTCCGTGATTGAGCCGTCGCCGCCAAATTCCTTAAGCTTGTATTTATACCAGTACAGCCCTGAAGGAACCTTGTATGGAAAAATTATCTCCGCACTCCCGACTACAGACTTCAGCTCCGTTGAACCGCATTTTGCATATACTCTGAAGAGCTTTATCAGGTTATACGCTGCAAGCTCTGTTGACTGAGCCGGTGTCAGTTCGGCTTTGCCAAGGGTTTCAAAACCTATTTCAAGGTTTGCTCTGTCGGCAAGCTGCGCCTCGGCAGCCATGACTGAGATTGCCTTAGTATCGAGCTTAATACTGCCCTGTGATGTTGAAAGATAGAAACCGAGGATAAACGGATTTTTTTCAAGCTCTGTTATCACCTTCTGCAATTCGTTATATGGGATTGAAGCTCCAGTTACGGCTTTGCCTGTTTCTGTTAAATCCAATTCCGCATAGCCGATATCTCCGTCAGAGCCAACCTCCTTAAGTCTGTCTGTAGAAAGCCCTGAAACCGTTGCAACTCCGTCGTTTCCCACATGAGCCTCATACCCCATCTTATATCTGTCATAGGTCACGACCGTAGACTCTCCCCTTACGGTAAGGGTGGCCTTTCCCACTTTGATTATATAATTATCGAGGTCTGAAACCGCCTCTTCTTTAAGCGCTATTGTGTATTTACCCGGTGCCGAAACAACCGCACCAAGGTCTGTCTGCTTTCCGTTTTCGTCCGTAATTATAATATCGTCAGCTCCGAGGCTCTCTAAATACTGCGTCACCTCTTTATCGGCGGTTACTCCTCCGGCCGAAAAGGTGAAGTCAGGTGTCTCGTTAACCGCCACACGAACATCATTAGGCGCAACTGTAAGTGTCTTTTTTGTAATTTTTGCATCTACAACTACAGGAGCAGACGAAACGAGATAGTAGTTGTCGGCCTGAGAACCCCAGACCGAAGAAGGAGTAAAGCTGAGCTGAGCCTTGTCGGAAACCCCAGTGCTTTTGTAAACCGCAGTTCCCTCCACTGCAACCAGATCATACGAATACGGACTTGTAATGAACGCCGCATAGGCCTTAGTCAGGTTAGACGCTGCGGAGCCATCATACTCCTTAGACATATCTTCAATAAGCCCGGCAAGCTCGTCGCTCGCCTGACTATAAATATTTTTATAAGAGCTGTCCTTCAAAATCTGTTCTATTGTTTTGCTTCTGTCGGCACAATTTACCTTGAAAAGCTCGGTTGAGCTGATTGGTCTTTTGTTTATTGTGAATTCTTTTTCTGCTGAGCCCGAGTACTTGTTTAACAAGCCTGACAGTTCAAGACTGACCTTCACCTTCGCAGTTCCCGCTTCAACATTGTCTGTATAAGTCGCCTTTGAACCCGCTTTTGAAACATCCTTCAAGCCGAGCCCAAGTTCGGTTGAGCCATCTTCCTTCTGGGTGAAAATGGTAGTAATTCCATATTTTACCACAACCTCAGGAGTCTTCGCTGTGCCGTCGTATTCATAATTATCCCCATCTACTCTTACGCTGACAAGCTTACTGTCTGAAATATCAACAGGTATAATGCCTGCAAAGGAAACCACAGGAATCATTGATACTATTAAACTCAGGGCAAGCATGCATGCTAATACTTTTCTTTTCATCTCTGCA
>DCGW01000056.1:10328-10536 GCA_002315335.1 Firmicutes bacterium UBA1768
ATGCCGGTTTTACTTTACGATGCAGCCGGCTAATATTTGCTGCCCAAATCAATTCTTCATCGAATGAACCGGAGCAGGTATTCTGCCGCCTCTGTTTACAAGGTCATCACATTTGTAGTTGTTAACCTTGATTATTGGCGCACTGCCTAAAAGTCCGCCGAAGTTTACCTCATCGCCAACAGACTTCCCAATAGCAGGAATGAGCCTT
>DCGW01000062.1:0-167 GCA_002315335.1 Firmicutes bacterium UBA1768
GAATAAGAGAGTGTATTAGAAGTTGTATATTTCATAATTATTGTCTGACAATTCGTCTGTACACTTATTATACACAAACATAATAATTAAATCAACCTATATTTAAAAGTAAATAATATTTCCATTTATTACTTATTTACATAGAAATTATTAGTGGAATGGAATGA
>DCGW01000062.1:179-623 GCA_002315335.1 Firmicutes bacterium UBA1768
TTTGCGAAATTATTATTGTATCAAGGAGGCGTTTCCGAATATGACAATGGACGAATTACTGAAAATACTTGATATGGAAGCTGTCAGTGACATGGAATACGCCGAATCCTTCTGTAATTTAATGGAGGCTGAGGTTGAACTTTCAGAAGACCTGTTTTTCGAGCTGATAAGGCAGCTGAGTGCCGGGGAAATAAACGTTCATATGCGAGAGTATCTCAACGAGATTATTTCCGGCATTGCTGACGATTGCATTGACTTTTTTGCTATGGTTTCATCGTATAAACGAAGCTTTGGCGGCATGGTTAATTATTATATTGAAAATGGCCAAGAGGAAAGAATAGGCGATGAGGTTTATGCTTTCAGGAAGTGGTATACAGAAGATAACAGGGTTCTTGTAAATGATCACGATAAGGGTGAAGAAAAGCGTGTTTCTGTTTGTGAGGC
>DCGW01000062.1:644-8023 GCA_002315335.1 Firmicutes bacterium UBA1768
CTGGTTCTCGGAAGAATTGAAAGACTGTCCGCAGGCAGCTTCGACTTTGATTTCACAGATGCTATGGATTTAGACTGCGGAGACTTTGAAGATTATGTAACAGACGACGAAGACGAGGATTATGAAAACTATGACTACGATATGTCGGATAATGAAAACCGCGATCGGTTCTTTGAGGAGTCTTCGGGTGAGGGGTATATACAATGACAGAAAAAAAGATTAAAGAGATTATAGGCATAAAGGAATGGTCGGAGGTTAATAATCCTGAGCAGTTTTCTCTCCTTATGGCGAATTTTCATATGCTGTCGCCTGGAGTAAGGACTAAGGTTATCTCCAGACTTTCGGACCTCAGGGGCCTTACAGAAATGTTTTATGACAATATTGCGGCTGCGTTTATAACCTATGAACCGACTGTAATTATGATTTTTGATCCGCTTCTTAAGATAATGGAAATTATTCACGAGGAATGTGGAGGAAAGCTTACAAAAAAAGACAATGAATTTGTTGCCGAAATGTACAGATCGTTTTCAGAGTGGTATGCAACCGATGAGGGCATTCTTCTTCAGACAAACACCTTTGAGGAGATGTGCACCGCGGATGAGGCGTACAATCTTCTGCACTGCATAGATGATGGTCTCGTAAAATTTTCGGATGTATCAATGATGCTTATGACCATTGAAAGAAATGAATTTATCAAGCAGGTTGAAAAGGAAGCAGAGGAGCTCTATTCTATAGACGTTGACTTTCTCAGAGATGTGATGGGACACGAGCCTGACAAGAAGACTCTTGATCAGAGCTTTAGAAAATATATCAACTAATAGTATCAAGAAATGAAGTGATAATATGGATAACAGACCTATTGGCTTTTTTGACTCGGGTTTAGGAGGACTGACTACTATTCCTCCGTTAGCTAAAGCTTTGCCTGAGGAACGTATAGTATATTTCGGTGACACGGCCAGAACTCCTTATGGCTCTAAGGCAGAGAACACCATAAAACAGTTTTCTATGCAGATCGGTGATTTTCTGAAATCCTGCAATGTGAAAATGATTGTTATTGCCTGCAATACCGTTTCATCAATATGCCTCGATATGCTCAGGGAGAGGTTTCCCGATATTCCTATTGAAGGTGTAATAGACCCTGCAGCAAGAAGAATTGCGCGAATATGCACTCAGAACAATCATATCGGCATTATCGGAACTAAGGCAACTGTGAGCAAGAAGGCTTATGAAAATGCCGTACGAAGCTATAAGGACGGGCTCAATATCAGCACGGTTGCCTGTCCGCTCTTTGTGCCTTTGATAGAAGAGGGAATTGAGGATGAGGAGATAATCAGACTCACTGTGAAATACTATTTAGACGATTTTATTAAGAATAATAAAATTGATACCCTGGTACTCGGCTGTACTCACTATCCCTTCCTTCAGAAGCAGATTGAGAGGCTGTATCCAGAAATCAGAATTATCAATCCATCAGAGGAGATTATTTACAGAATAACCGATGTTCTTGAGGAAAATGACATGTTTGCAAAGGATTCGTCGTGTGAAAATACCTTTTATGCGAGCGACCTTTCTGACAACTTTTTAAATATGATTAACGGTATCTTTGACAAGTCAGACTTTAAGGTGGCTTTCAAAAGCTTTGAGATAAAATGACGGAGGAAAATATGGCAGTTAAAAAATATAACAACAGAAGCGAAATAGAAGAAAAGTATAAGTGGAAAATAGAATCCATGTACGACAGGCCTGCAACATGGGAAAGAGACCTGAAAGAGGTGGAGGATGCAGCCGAAAGACTTGCTGACTTCAAGGGCAGACTCGCAGACGGACCGGACACACTTCTTGAATTTCTTCAGACAATGACAACAGCCTGGAGAACCTGGGAGCATCTGTTTGTGTTCGCAAGAATGAAAAAGGACGAGGACAACAGGGAAGCAAAGTGGCAGGATTATTGTTCAAGAGCTCAGACTGCAGTTGTAAAGCTCAACGAAGCCACTTCATTTTTTGAACCAGAGTTTATGGAAATTCCAAAGGAAAAGCTCAATGAGTTTGTGAGAAATGAGCTTGGATTATACGATTATGTATTCTATTTAAAGAGAATACTGAGACAGAAGGAGCATATACTCACACCGGAAATCGAAAGCGTTATGGCTCAGTTCGGAAATATTACCGGAGGACCTGCAGAAATTTTCAGAATGCTGAACAATGCCGACATTAAGTTCGGGAAAATCAAGGACGAAAAGGGCGAAGAGGTTGAGCTTACCCACGGTAACTATATTAAGATGATGGAGTCAAAGGACAGAAGTGTCAGAAAATCAGCATATAAGACTCTCTATGCGGCATACCTGGCTCAGAAAAATACTATTGCCGCAGCTTATAACTATAACGTAAAGACAACAAATCTTGTGGCAAAGCTCAGAAAGTACGACTCGGCTCTCGGAGCAAAGCTCTATTCTGACGATATTCCTGATGAGGTTTACACAAATCTCCTTGACAGCATCAGCAACCATCTTCCTGTTTTACACAGATATGTAAAATTCAGGAAAAAGGTTTTAGGTCTTGAGGATATAAAAATGTACGATATGTACGTTCCTATTTACGATATGGAGGACCAGACCGAAGCTTCTTATGAAGAGTGCGTTGAGCTTGTAAAGGAAGCTCTCAGGCCTCTGGGCGAGGAATATGGTGAGGTTCTGGCAAGGGGCTTTTCTGAGGAATGGCGTTGGCTAGACGTATATGAAACCGAGGGAAAGACCAGCGGAGCATATTCCTTCGGCAGCTACGACTCTCACCCTTTTGTGCTTCTCAACTTCAGCGGTAAGAGGAAGGATGCTTTTACTATTGCCCACGAGATGGGACATTCAATGAATTCGTTCTACACAAGAATGTATCAGCCGTTTATGTATGGTGACCACTCAATTTTCACTGCAGAGGTTGCCTCAACAGTAAATGAAATTCTTCTTCAGAACTACCTAATTTCAAAGGCGAAAACTGTTGAAGAAAAGCGTTATCTCATCAACATACAGCTTGAAGAAATAAGAGCGACCGTATTCAGACAGACTATGTTCGCTGAATTTGAAAAAATTGTTCACGAGGCAGAACAAAACGGAACAACTCTTACAAACGAATGGCTCTGCGAGCAGTATCTCAGTCTCAATAAGAAATATTACGGTGACGAGGTTGAATACGATGAAGAAATAGCTATAGAGTGGGCAAGAATACCGCACTTCTACTCGGATTTCTATGTATTCCAGTACGCAACCGGTTATTCGGCAGCTATTCAGATTGTTAAAAGAATAACAGAGGAAGGCGAGCCTGCGGTTAAGGACTATATCGAATTCCTTAAGTCGGGTGACTCGGACTTCCCAATTGAGCTTCTAAAAATTGCCGGAGTTGATATGTCGCAGAAAACACCAGTCGACAAGTGTATGGAATTCTTTGAGGAGCTGCTTAACGAATTAGAGAAGCTTTCATAACAGGTTAAAAATATGAGTAGAATTATCAACATAACTTCAAACAGAAATCCGGTTTCTCAGGAGATTAAAAATTCTCTTGTTGAAAAGCTTACAGATGCCGGCTTTACGGTGCGAAATGTCACCTCAAAAAATGACTTTGACCGAGAAGCGGAGCTGATAGTCTGCATAGGCGGAGACGGAGCCATGCTCAGAACTCTGAGATACCTTGACTTTCCTCAGATGCCTATCATCGGTGTAAATACGGGTCACTTGGGCTTTTTCCAGGAAATTGCTCCAGAGCAGCTTGATTCCTTTGTTGAAGCCTACGAAAAGGGTTCCTTCATAATTCAGGAGCTTAAGGTTGCGCAGGCTGAGGTTGATACTGTAAAGGGCAAGGCGATTTTAAGTGGTCTCAATGAAATAGTTATTAAGTCGGATATGTCGCGCTCTGTTCATCTCAACCTCTTTTTTGGAGACAATTTTGTCGAACGCTTCAGCGGTGACGGTCTGCTTATTTCAACGCCTGCCGGAAGTACAGCCTATAACTATGCTCTCGGAGGCTGCATTGTTGACCCGCGAATAGATTTGCTTCAGGTTACACCTATGGCACCGATGAACACAAAGGCCTTTCGTTCCTTTACTTCAAGTGTAATAGTGCCGCCGGAAATCTGCATAAATATAGAGCCTGAGTTCACCTTTGAAAACTCGCTGCTGCTCGTGGCGGATGGATATGAATATACCTTCAGCGATATTAATCATATCACGATATCCTTTTCTAAGGAGAAGGTTCAGCTCTTAAGACTTGAAGGCTATGAATTCTGGAATAAGGTAAAGACAAAGTTCTTAGAGTAGGTGACTATGAAATACGAGTGCAAAAGGGCTGATGCAGGGCTTATGATCAAGGATGTTCTTAAGAGGAGGATGAACTTTTCCACGAGACTGATAAGAAAGCTTAAGGAAACCGGTGGGGTGGAGCTGAGCGGAGTGGAGTCAAGGCTCAATGTAACTGTCGGAACGGGAGATGTAATTAAGGTTACGTTTCCAGAGGAAAAATCAGATTTTGTTCCTGAAAATATTCCTCTTGAAATTGTTTTTGAGGATGAGGATTTTATTATTATTAACAAACAGCCTGGCATAGTGGTTCATCCTACAAAGGGACATCCTTACGGGACCCTGGCCAATGCTCTTGCCTGGTTAATGGAAGATAGAAAAGAGTATTTCAAGATAAGATTTGTCAACAGATTGGACATGGATACCTCCGGACTTCTGATAGTAGCTAAAAATGCGTTTTCTCAGGAAGCACTTCAGCAGCAGATGAAGGAGGATATTACGGTAAAAAAATACCTTGCAGTAGTAGATGGAATACTTGACTCCGAAGAGGGAATAATCGATGTACCAATAGGTGTCGGTGATGAAAACGAGGTTGGAAGAATAGTGACGCCGGATGGTTATCCATCGCTGACCAGGTTCAGATTTCTGGGTACAGCGGGTCGCGGGAGAAGTCTTGTAGAGCTTACTCTTGGGACCGGAAGAACTCACCAGATCAGAGTTCATATGTCCTATATAGGCCACCCTGTCACTGGGGATGTTCTATATGGAAATGCAAGTCCGGATATTTCAAGGCAGGCTCTGCACGCGGCAAGGCTTGAATTCAATCATCCTATTAAGAAAGGAAGAATAGTCGTAGAGGCTCCATTGCCGGACGATATTAAGAGTCTTGTTGACAATAAAAAAGCATAAGCGTATAATAGTGCATCATTAACAGCATAATTTAATTACATACACATCGAAAGGAGAAGCATATGGATTCTGACGCCGGAGGAAGTAGAAACGGCTCTAAAAGCAGATTTAGTAAGTGGTTTGGAGGAAAAAATGACGAATCCTCCAAAATGGAAAAGGAAATCAAAAATATTATGGAAGAGAGCAGCGAAGACAGCTCGCTTGTACAAACGCAGAAAAACATGATTGACAATGTTTTTGAGTTTGACGACAGGACGGTTTCGGAAATAATGACACACAGAACTGACTGTGCTGTGCTGAACATTAATGATTCGCTGAAGGATGTTCTGGAACAGGCGCTGACTACAGGCTACTCGAGAATTCCTGTTTATAGAGATGATATAGATGATGTTGTGGGAGTTCTATACGTTAAGGATCTTCTTGTCCTTCTTACGCAGGATGAAGCAGCAAGAAATGATTTCACCATTGAAAAGTACATGAGGAAGCCGGTATTTGTTCCGTTTTCCCGTAAGTGCATGGATTTGTTTTCTGACCTGACTGAGCAAAAGGTTCAGATGGCAATAGTGTTGGACGAATATGGCGGAACCTATGGAATTGTTACAATGGAGGACCTGCTTGAGTCAATAGTCGGCAATATGCAGGATGAATACGATAACGAATCTCTTGAAATTGAAATGGTTGAAGAAGGCGTTTACAATGTTGCCGGTTGGGTTTCGACGGACGAACTCGAAAAGCTGTTTGACATTGAAATTCCTGAAAATGAGTTTGAATCCGACACGGTAGGAGGCCTCGTAACAGAGATAATGGGAAGAATCCCGTCTGTAGAGGAAGAAGTATCCGTGGTATATAACGGGATAGAGCTCAAGGTAATAGAATCGAACGAAAAATGCATAGATATGCTTAGATGTAATAAAGCACAAAACAGTGATGAAGGCTCTGAGGAATAGGGCCTTCTTTTTATATTAATTACGCTTATTTGCTATTATGATTATTGTGGATTTAATTTAATTATGCTATAATTTTTCTGTGTATTTTTGCACATTGAGGTGAATAAATGCTATTTAAAAATATAACTATTCTTGATGAAAATTTTGATGTCAGGAATAATATGTATGTGGCTACATCGGGGCCATTTATTTCCTATATCGGAACCACAATGCCAAAGGGGAATTTTGATTATGTGATAGAAGGAAAGGGCAGACTTTTGATGCCTGCCTTCTGTAATTCTCATACTCATACCTATGCGACAATTCTCAGAGGCTATGGCGGAGGACTCAGGCTCGGGGCGTGGCTCAGCACCAAAATACTGCCGTTTGAGGGGCACCTCGATGAGCGTATGGTTTATAACGCTTCAAGGCTTGGAATTGCTGAAATGCTAAGCTCGGGAACCGTATCCTGTACAGAAATGTGCATGTTCGGAGGAGGTTTTCTGCGGGCTGTAGGTGAGACCGGCTTCAAAACGAATTACGGAGTAGGAATGGTTTCGTTCGACAAGGATGAGCCTCCGAGAGAAATGAAGGATTACAGGGAAACTGTATTTTTCCATGAAAACTATAACGGCGCCTTTGACGGAAGAATTAAGATTGATAGTTCGATTCATGCGGAGTACACCTCTCATCCGAAGGCAGTTGAAGAAATTTGTTATTTAAGCAAAGCTCTTGGCACTAACATGAATGTCCACCTGTCAGAAACCAGGGATGAGCACGAAAACTGCAAGGAAAAATATGGGAAAACTCCTGCTATGTACTTTAACGACCTCGGAATGTTTGAGAGCAGCACAACCGTTGCTCACAGCATTTGGGTTGAGCCTGATGACATTAAGCTTTTTGCTGAAAAGGATGTTACTGTTGCGACCTGTCCGGTAAGCAATATGAAGCTTGCAAGCGGGATTTGTGATTTAAAAGAGCTGTATAACGCCGGCATTAAGGTTTCTCTTGGAACAGACGGAGCTGCAAGCAACAACAACCTCGACATGATAGAGGAAATGAAGTTTATGGCGCTTAGTCAGAAGGTAAAGCACTTAGACCCGACGCTTGTTACACCGAAGGATGCTATTTATGCTGCTACGAGAGCAGGCTTTCTTTCGCAAGGACGAAAGGATTCGGGCATAATTAAAGAAGGCTATAGAGCAGACCTTATTGTCCTCGACATTGATCAGCCTCATCTTTGGCCAATTCACAGTCTTTT
>DCGW01000013.1:0-1759 GCA_002315335.1 Firmicutes bacterium UBA1768
CCAGCTTCAACGTTTCTCATTTCTAATACGTCTATCTTTTTCATAATTATTCCTCCTTACGAAACATATTCGGCCATTCGTCAAGCCGAATTCGTTATTTCTATATTACCCCAGAAGCACCTGTTTTGTCAAGTGTTTTTCCAAAGCCAATTCAGGTCTGACGACCGGCATAAGCAAGCTTCAGCCCTTCCCCCTGTTTATATAAGCTTTTATTGCCTCAAAGGACTCGTCGCTGATGTGGTGTTCTATCTTGCAGGCATCGTCCGCAGCGGTTTTCTCCCCCACTCCGAGACTCGTCAGGAATGAAGAAATGACTGTGTGCCTCTCGTAGATTTTTTCCGCAACCTCTCTGCCGCTTTCCGTCAGAAGAATAAAGCCACGGTCGTCGGTTTTTACATAGTCACCTTCTTTGAGGTTCGAGAGGGCGCGGCTGACCGAGGGCTTGGAGTACCCCATGTATTCGCATATATCAACCGCCCTGACAACGCTGCTGCGCCCGGACAGGATGAGTATTGTCTCTAAGTACATTTCCCCTGATTCCTGTAGCTGCATAAGTCCGACCTTTCAACCTACTCAAAGGTGTAATTTATGTTAGTTGTATTCAACCCAAACCTTGCCGACCTTTCTGCCTAAGCAAAGAGCTTTGTAGTGGGAGCTTACAAAAATATCTATCCTGTTGCCATTAATAGCACCGCCGGTGTCCTGAGCAATATACTTGTGCTTGACTCCGTCGACCTCAATATAAACAGTCGAGCCGAGCGGAATTACGGACTTGTCAACAGCTATCGTCGTTCCCTCTACAGGAGTTGATCCATTTGCTGTTTTGCCGTTAGCATGGCCGCAGCATTTTGCACAAGGACAGTAGTAAGTAAGGCTATATTCACCCATATATGTCATGCCGTCTGTATCGACATTGTTTTCGTCTTCAAGAAGAATATCCTCTGCACCCTTTGAGGCACCGATAACGCCGAGTGATGAGAGATAATCATAGAGAGTTATTGCGCTTTTCATAACTGTTGCAAGCGCGTAATATGAAATAATTGCAGAATCTCCGCGTGTAAATCTTGTCGTGTTTTTTGAATAATTTCCGTATGTAAGACCAATCTGATTTGAAAGATTAAATGGATTGTCCCAGGTGAATTCTGTTCCCTCCGTGTAGCCGAGGGCTCTTAAAATAAATGAGATATAGTCTTTGGCTGTGGCAGCTCTGTCCGCGCCAAAATAATTATTAGAAACTCCGTTAACCAGGCCCTTGCTGTATGCATAACCAACATAAGGCTTTGCCCAGTCTTGTACGTCATAGAATGGAATTGACCAGTTTCCGCTAAGAGCAGCTTCTTCTTTTCCGAGCAGTCTTACAAGCATAACTACCGCTTCAGCTCTTGTCGGGGTTCTGTCCAGTTCAAAGATAGGTTTTCCGTTACTGTCATAGCCGGTACCATTAAACAGGCCCATGTCATACAGACACCCTGCTGAGTAGTTGGCTTCTGACGTGGCCGCGCACGAGACGACCGGCGACATGGCGACTATTATCGCCGCTATTGTAATCAACAACAATAAACACTTTTTCATAATTTCCTCCGTAACCGTTTGCTGCTCAGCACGCTTAATGTTGTGCTGTGAGTTTGATTGCAGTAAACGAATATTTCAAATTTTGATGAAAATCTGTTTTAAAACTGAAATCTGAATTTGAATATTTTGGCGCGCCCAGAGGGATTCGAACCCCCGACCTTCGCATTCGTAGTGCGCTACTCTATCC
>DCGW01000013.1:1799-13137 GCA_002315335.1 Firmicutes bacterium UBA1768
TGCGCTACTCTATCCAGCTGAGCTATGGGCGCTGACGTAAGTCGCATTATAACACATGAAAAATGGCTTGTAAAGTTTTTTTCTTGGAGGTAATGCTACAGAAGTACATCAGTTTTGAGGCAAAATCGTGACGGATCAGGGTCAGTTTTTTATTTGTTATAATGTATAAAACTTATGGGTCGATGCCAATTAGCCGGTGGGCTTTGATAAAAATTAATTTCATAAAAATATTTTTTATTGCTCATAAAAGCGCCTGATTGCAAGGTTTATAGGCAATAATGACATTTCTGTTCATTTCACTTCTAAGATATTTATAGAGCATTGTAAGCCTGGTGTGAATGCTAATATTTATGCTGCCATAAGTTTAATTGTGGTGATATTAATGACAGGCACAAGACATAAGTATTAAGAAACAGCTTTGAAATATTCACGTAAAATTCACAAAAGGTACAAATTTTGACCATCCAACCACCACCTTGAGATTATGATTTCTTGAAGACTCTCCATGAAGACTCTCCATGCGGGTTTTGGTGATAATTCAGACTTAAGGCACCGAGCGTTGAGTTTGTACTTCTATAGAAGTATGCAGTTATAGATATATCCCCTCCACAAAATTTATCTCTTTTCCGAGGACGGAAATTGCGTCGAGGCACATGGCTTTTGTATTTATAATGTTGTTTTCGAGCATATAGAGCTGAGCTGCTCTTGACATATGCTCAAGCTTTCTTCTGCTTATCGCCTCAAGCGGGTGACCGTATTTTGCACTTGACCTTGTCTTCACCTCTATGAAGTGTATGGTGTCGTCCTTTACCGCAATAACGTCTATTTCGCCACCCTTACGTTTATAGTTGCGCTCCAGTATCTGAAAGCCTTCATTAATAAGAAAGTCGGTGGCAAGATTTTCTCCCCACCGACCCATATTTTTATTATGCATTGAGTTTTCCATCGTCACCTCTGCACCCTATTGTGCTGAAATTGGCTGCTTTTGGCTGTTTTTCAAGGCTAAAACTCTTCATCAGGAACGAATTCTTCTGCTGCTTCTTTAGAAGTAGTTTCAGCTTCGGCTTCCGGATGAGCCTTTTTCCAAAGGAATTCCTTAACCTGAGCGTTAACCTTTGTCAGTGCTTCAGGGTTATCAGCTAAGAAGGATTTTGCATTTTCTCTGCCCTGGCCTATTCGCTGACCTTCATAGCTGTACCACGAGCCCGCCTTTTCTATTATACCTGCGCTTACGGCACAGTCTAAGGTGTCTCCCGTTTTTGAAATTCCAGTTCCGTACATGATGTCAAACTCTGCGGTTCTGAATGGCGGCGCCACTTTGTTCTTTACAATTTTTATCTTGGTTCTGTTTCCGAGGATTTCATCACCACTCTTGATTGACTCGCTTCTTCTTACATCAATACGCATGCTGGCATAGAACTTGAGCGCCTTACCTCCGGTGGTAACCTCAGGGTTGCCGAACATAATGCCGACCTTTTCTCTTAGCTGGTTGATGAAGATAGCTGCTGTATGTGAACGGTTGATTGCGCCGGCTAATTTTCTCAGAGCCTGAGACATGAGTCTTGCCTGGAGCGCAACGTGTGTGTCCCCCATTTCTCCCATTATTTCAGCCTTCGGTACGAGTGCTGCTACCGAGTCGACTACTAC
Organism: Firmicutes bacterium UBA1768; assembly: GCA_002315335.1. Lineage (GTDB taxonomy): Bacteria > Bacillota > Clostridia > Peptostreptococcales > Anaerovoracaceae > UBA1768. Next base: position 3,447 of record DCGW01000013.1, read on the forward strand.
TACGTCTATCGCCCCGCTTCTGACGAGGAGCTCGCAGATTTCGAGGGCCTGCTCTCCTGTATCCGGCTGAGAAACCAAAAGCTCATTTATATCTACTCCAAGCCTTGCTGCATATTCCGGATCGAGTGCGTGTTCAGCATCTATAAAAGCCGCTTTGCCGCCCTGCTTCTGCGCCTCTGCGATTACGTGCAGGGCAACAGTTGTTTTACCCGATGACTCAGGTCCGTAGATTTCTGTAATTCTGCCCTTTGGGATACCGCCGATGCCTGTTGCTATGTCAAGGCTGAGCGAGCCTGTAGGAATAGCTTCTACGTTTAGCTTTGCGTTCTCGTCACCGAGCTTCATAATAGAGCCCTTTCCAAACTGCTTTTGAATTTGCTGCATGGCCGCTTCGAGGGCCTGTGTTCTTTCATCTATGTTGTTTGCCATTGTTTCCTCCGTATTTTTTCATTTAGAACATTTGTTCTTTTTAACAATATACACTATTTTCTGCTCTTCGTCAAGGGTTTTCCCTCAATAAAAATTATATCCGCCAAAGGCAGTCCGTCAATACTGATTATTTGATTGGTAGGAATATATATTCCTTGACAACTCTTGGTTATTTTGCTAACATTGACTTACCGAGGACTGCCGGTAGACGGTTAGTCTTCCGGAGCGGGTTTTAAAGACCGCCCAACGCTCGACTAAACGGATGGGCGGTCAGTCGTTCTTTTTGCTGCTTTTTCCAAGCGTATAGCCCAGACCAAAGCAGCCGATAGCAAGACCTAATATGTATTCCTTGACAGTTCAGGTTTGTTTTGCTAATATTGAGTTGTCGAGGACTGCCGGTAGACGGTTAGTCTTCCGGAGCGGGTTTTTAGACCGCCCAACGCGCGACTAAACGGATGGGCGGTCAGTCGCTTTTTTTGCTGCCTTTTCCGAGCGCATAGCCCAGACCAAAGCAGCCGATAGCTAAACTTATAACGGCTATAAAGCCTTCTATAGTCAGCATCATCGACATCACCTCCTTGAGGTCTAATCTTAGTCCCCTTTTGGGAAGATTTTGACCGCTCCGGAAGTAATTTAACCGCCTACCGTTTACCACAGTACCTCGTGCCTCAAATATTAGCACCATTTCCGGTTTTGAGTCAATATAAAATTTATATTCAAAAAAATTTTTTACATTATTTTCCAGCAAAAATGGAAGCCAAAATTCATCCCCTCTTAAATTTGGAAATGAAAATCACTCTCTTTCAACAGGTAGTATTTCTTTGATTGCCTAACCACAAAATACAATGTTTCATCAATCTCGCAACGCATAAACGGCTCCAGACTAACAATCAGAAGCCTCGATATTGCTTACGAATACATAAATAAAGGTGCTGACCTAAACGCATTTTCTGCACTAACGAGGCCGCACCTTTTTATGTGTGATTATTTCTTCTATTATATATTATGAAGAAACTCGTCAAAAACTACTTGATTTTCTGATAAACCATTCGCAGCATGAGCATAACGACATAGTTTCTTATCCAGTTTCTGTTCAGCTGTCTGACCCTGTACTCCCGGCAATCAACCTCGCCCTTATAGTTGAGGCAGATGTATACAAGACCTACAGGCTTTTCTTCAGTACCTCCTGACGGACCAGCTATGCCTGTAACGGAAATGCAGAGGTCGCTGCCCGTGACCTTTCTCAGACCATCCGCCATCTCAACAGCGGTTTCTTCACTTACAGCCCCAAACCTTTCGAGAGTCTCGCGGCTTACGCCCAGTTCCTCCTCCTTTGCTCTGTTGCTGTAGGTTACTAATGCCCTTTCAAAAGAAGACGAAATACCATCGTTTCCTATTAAGGTTGAAGCAAAGAGGCCTCCTGTGCAGGACTCAGCCGAAGAAATGGTCAGGTTCTTTTCAATCAGCTTTCGTGCTACAACCTGATTGAGCTCCTCGTCATTAATGCTGTAGATATATTGACCGACCAGCCCGCGGATTTTTTCCACCATAGCATCAACCGCGGCAACAGCCTCAGCCTCGGTTGCCCTTTTTGATGTCACTCTGACGCAGGACTCGCCCTCCTTTGCATAGGTCGCTATTGTAGGATCGGTCTGGCCGTTAATTACCGGCTGAAGATCGTTTTCCAGCTGGCTCTCCCCTATGCCTATTGTTTTTATCATTCTTGAAAAGATTACCGCATCCACCTTCTTATAAAGATATGGTACAACAGACTCGGTAAACATGGCCGTCATTTCGCGAGGCGGCCCCGGCAGGCAGATAACCGTCTTGCCGTTCTTTTCAAACACGCAGCCTGGTGCGGTACCCCCGTTGTTAGGAAGAGCAAAGCCGTCCGTTACAGGAAGCATCACCTGCTTGATATTGTTTTCAGTCATTTCACGACCAAGCTTTATAAAGAAGGATTCAAGCTTTTTCAGCTCCTCCTTATCGAGTACAAGCTCTACTCCCATAACCTCAGCCGCCATTTCTTTGGTCAGGTCATCCTGAGTCGGCCCAAGGCCTCCCGTTGTAATTACAAGGTCAACCTCTTCGAGCAGTCGCCTCAGCTCGTGCTTAGCCCTTTCAGGGTTGTCACCCACGGTTGAGTGGTACATAACATCAATTCCCATAAGGTTCAGCTTTTGTGAAAGATAGACTGTGTTAGTGTTGGTAACCTGTCCAAACAAAAGCTCAGTGCCGACGGAAAGAATAGCAGATTTCATAGTTTTTCCTCACCACTTTCTACATATTTATATAGGGCAAAAAACACACCATTTTTTGCCCCACGTTTTTGCTGATTTATCAGCCCTTAAACACATCTAAATTCTTAATAATATAGTCCACTCCGGAGATAACCGTAAGAACAACTGCTATCCACATTATTATCATTGCAAGCGGGAAGCCTTCCGGTCCAAACGGGAAATTTTGTATGATAAGCAATATTATCGCAACCATCTGTGAAACCGTCTTAGCCTTACCCCACTTTGAAGCCGCAATTACTATTCCCTCAGCAGCGGCAACAGCTCTGAGCGAAACAATCAACAGCTCTCGAGCAAGAATAACAGCCGCCATCCAGCCTGCAAGCTGGCCGAGTTCGACCAGACAGATAAGAGCTGCCATAACAAGAAGCTTGTCTGCGAGAGGGTCCATAATCTTTCCGAAGTTGCTTACGAGGTTCCACTTTCTTGCGAGGTAGCCGTCAAGGAAGTCGGTAAACGAAGCCACAATAAATATAACTGCAGCTACCCAGGTAAAGCCGAACATAAGAAATACCATAAAGAAAGGTATCAGCACTATTCTCAAAGTTGTCAGTTTGTTTGGTAAATTCATTTTAAAGCACCTCCCCTACAAGGTCATAGTCAAATGCGTCCGTTATTCTGACCTTAACAAAGTCTCCCGGATTGAGTTTATTAAATGAAGTAAAAATCACTCCGTTATCTATTTCATATGCGTCGTATGCAGTTCTTCCGAGGTAGCCGCCTTCTTCGTCAGGCCCTTCCTCGACCAAAACCTCAAATACCTTGCCCACCTTTTCAAGGTTTTTTTCAAGCGAAACCGACTGCTGCAGCTGCATGATAGCTGTCTTGCGCCGTTCCTTAACGTCGCTTCTGACCTGTGGCTTCAGCAGTGCCGCAGGCGTATCCTCTTCCTTTGAATATGCAAAAACACCAAGTCGATCAAACCGCATCTCTTCAACGAAGTCGTATAGCTCGTCAAACTCGGCAGCCTTTTCTCCCGGAAAACCTACTATTATAGTGGTTCTGATTACAATATCAGGTATTTCTTTTCGCAGAAGCTTAACCACTCTTTCTATATCAGCCCTGTCGGACTTCCTGTTCATCCTTTTAAGGACAACGTCACTTCCGTGCTGAACAGGCATGTCAACGTACTTGCACACCTTAGGATTGTCCCTTATCTCCCTGACAAGCTTTTCGGTTATCCTGTCAGGATAGCAGTACATCAGCCTTATCCACTTAAGTTCCTCTATTTTACCGAGTTCTCTGAGCAGGTCGGCGAGGTCGTAGTCCTCGTCAAAGTCCGCACCGTAGTTTGTAGTGTCCTGTGCAATGAGCACCAATTCCTTAGCTCCCTTTTTTACTAAGTCACGAGCTTCTGCGAGCACTGCCTCAGGCCTTCGACTTCTGAAGGGGCCTCTTATATATGGAATTATGCAGTAGGTGCAGCGGTTGTTGCAGCCTTCAGAGATTTTGAGGTAAGCAGAAGCATTTTTTACCTCCGCAGTTATACCTTCAAACTCCTCGAAAAAGCCACAATCATATGGTGGAGCCAAAATCTGCTCTCCGCCTTCCTTCCCCGCTTCAAGCGCCTCCTCAATAAGCTCGACTATATTTCCATAGTCGTTTACTCCAAGCATGAGGTCAACCTCAGGCATCTGTGAAAGAAGCTCCATTCCGTATCTCTGCGAAAGACAGCCCGTAACAGCCAAAACCTTGCAGCTGCCGCCTTCCGACTCCTTGAGCTGAGCTAAGTCAAATATTGTCGCAATCGACTCCTCCTTGGCGTCCTGAATAAAACCGCAGGTATTTACTATGATAACATCTGCTTCTGTAGAAGTAGCTGTTATTTCGTATCCGGCCCTCTTACACAGACCTACCGCCATCATTGAGTCGACTTCGTTCTTAGGGCAGCCTAAGGTTTCAATATATACTTTCATCAGCCTTCCCCACCTTCATAATCGTCAGAATAATCGACTGAGGACCTTCCGGATTTCAGAGCTTCAAACTCTTCTTTAGTAAGCAGAACATTTCTCGGCCTGCTTCCGTCTGCAGGAGAAACAATTCCTCTTTCTTCCATCATATCGACCATTCTTGCAGCTCGGTTGTAGCCCACACGGAACTTTCTCTGTATCATTGAAGCAGAGGCCTGCTGCATTTCTATTACCATTTCTATCGCATCGGCGAGAAGGTCGTCAGCCTCTTCATCGTCAAAGCCTGGTGATTGTGTCTGGATAGTATCCATCAGGTCGTTTGAAAAATCAGCCTCATGGCCATACTGACCCGAAACAAAGCCTATTACATCCATTGTTTCCTCTTCGGTTACAAAGGTACCCTGTACTCTCAGCGGTTTTCCCATGCCGAGAGGGTTGAAGAGCATATCTCCCTTTCCGAGGAGCTTTTCTGCACCTGAGCTGTCCAAAATAGTTCTTGAGTCTACCTGAGAGGAAACAGCAAATGCAATTCTTGAAGGCATATTTGCCTTGATAACACCGGTTATTACGTCAACAGAAGGTCTCTGAGTCGCTACAATGAGGTGCATGCCTGCCGCTCTTGCCATCTGCGCGAGTCTGCAAATCGAGTCTTCAACCTGCTGTGGAGCTGCCATCATCAGATCAGCCAATTCGTCGATAATAATGACGATTTGCGGCATTTTGACGAGGTCAGGGTCGTTTTTAGCCTTTTCGTTATAGCTTGCAATTTCCTTGACATTGTTATCGCTGAACTTCCTGTATCTTTCCTCCATTTCCTTAACGGCCCAGTTGAGAGCTACCGCCGCCTTTGAAGGCTCGTTAACTACAGGAATCATCAGGTGAGGTATTCCGTTATAATTACCCAGCTCTACTACCTTAGGGTCTATCATTACCAGCTTTACTTCGTCAGGTCTTGCTTTGTAAAGAATACTGAGTATTATGCTGTTTATGCACACGCTCTTACCAGAACCGGTTGAACCCGCAATAAGAAGGTGCGGCATATCCTTAAGATTTGCGACAACAGGGTTTCCAGAAATATCTCTGCCCACCGCAAAGGTTATTTTAGACCTGCTCTTTTTAAACTGAGGTGAGTCTATTACTTCCTTGAGATAAACAGGGTTTTTATGTTCGTTTTCTATTTCTATACCTATTGCTGCCTTGCCGGGAATAGGAGCCTCGAGTCTGATGCTTTTTGCTCTCAGGTTGAGAGCAATATCGTCCTGAAGCCTTACTATGGAGCTGACCTTTACGCCAACATCAGGCTGAACCTCAAACCTTGTTACAGAAGGACCCTTTTCAACGTTGACCACCTTAGCATTTACATTAAAGGAGTGGAGGGTTTTTTCGAGAAGCTGACCCTTTTGTCTTAACTCAAGACTTGTGTTTGCGGTCTTGTCTCCCCCTCCTCCTCTGAGAAGTGAAAGCGGCGGTAAAACGTATGGCAGCTTATCGTCATTTGAACCACTCTTCCCTGTAGTCGGCTTATTTTTTGTTGTACCAGCAATTGCAGCTCCTGCCGCACCAAGAGCAGCGGCTGAACCCAACGAACCCGCTCCCGCTGCAAGTCCTGCTGCGCTTCCAAGTTCTGAAGCCGCCCTGGTACCAGGACCGGAAGCAGCTGCTTCAGTTCCCGCTGAAAGTCCTGAGCCGACTCCGAGCCCTTTACCTTCACTGCTATACGCAGGTCCGTCTTCAGAGCCAATATCATCAGAAACAATGCCGCTTTCAGGAGCTTCTTCCGATACCATATCATAGATTCCGGCACTTCCGGGCACAAACTTTCCCGTCCTCTTTAAATTGAGAGTGTCTCTCCCTGATAATTGCTTTTCCTCCTCAGTCTCAAGATTGAAGTCAGGTACATTGAGGTCCTGATTCAAATTATCTGCCGCAATTCTGGCATTTTTTTCCATTTCTTCCAGCTGGTCATCGCCCGCATACGGGTTGTCAATTCCGCCCATGAAGGTATTTCTGTTATTAACAGGCGCTTCACCGTAATCAACCTCTCCAAACGGATCTGAGGATAAACCAAGTCTGTATAGCCCTCCGCTTCCGGATGGTCTGTTTAAGATTTCCTCTCCGTTTCCGCTTACATATGCCTTGCCGCCGACACCAAAGGATATTGCATCCTCGTCGAGCATGGAGGTATCGCCTTCACTATGCGAATTTCTTCTAGAGATTCTCCTTGCCTCCGCCTCTGACCTTACTGCTTCGTATTCCTTGTCTGTATCTTCGTCAAAGTAGCCGGCATATTTTTTCCACTTGCCGTCTCTTTGCTTTTTCTTTTCCGTTGCAGATAGTATTGCTCGCTGACCTGCCATTGCCTTTGCCTCGGCAGCATAATCCCTTCCACCTTCATCTACGGGCCCCAAAGCACTTGCTTCAGCCTCGGCTAAAGCAGCTTCCCTTGCAGCCTCCTTTGCGGCAAGCTTATCCTCTTTGATGGAGTCACGCGCATCCTTTCTGTTCCTTCTGAAAGAGTTGAAGTTTGAAAGCAGCCACTCTAAAGGCTTGTTTATTGTTATAATCAGGCAGATTATCATCCCTGCAATAGTTACTATATATGCTCCGGCAGTCCCCATGAGCTTAGATAATACAAACGCCAGTCCAGAGCCGAGTAAACCTCCGCCCTCCGACTTGACTATGCCGTCTATCCAGAACTGCTTTAAGAGCGAAAAACCGAACTTTGTTCCGGCAACATCTGTGAGACAGTGAATTGCGTAGCAGGCCGAAGCCATAATGAACAGAACTACGATAAATATTACTGTAGGCAGCTTACCCAATTCTCCCGCCCTGTTTATGAAAACAAGTCCGCTGAAAAGCGCGAAAAAGAACGGAAGCAGGTAGCCCATAAATCCGAACAGGCCCATGCAGGCATATTCAAGGATTTCTCCTACCTTTCCCGCATATGGAAAATAAATTGACACCATAAGAAAAGCCGCAACTGCCAGAAGTATTATTCCGAGGACTATCCTCGAGATTTTTCCTTCTCGCGAAACCGACCTTTCAAGCTTTGCGTATTCCTCTGCGCTGATTCTGAGGTCGTCGGCTTTATTTGCTCCAGCTGCCCCTGCAGTCTTTTTTACAGTCTTTGCTGCTGAGGACCTTGCAGAACTGCCTGACCTTGAGCCCGCCTTGGAAGCGGACCTTGAACCCGACCTTGCCGAGGAAGCGGCCGAAGTTGACCTTGAGCTTCCCGAACCTTTTGAATTACCAGTTTTTGCCATAATGCACCCCTAAATTACATTTGCCAAAGATAAAATAATAATCAATGCACCCAAACCCCATGTATAGATTGAAAAACCTATGAGTTTTTCGTTTGTAACGAGCTTAATCATCCATTTGATAGCAAAACGGCCTGCAAAGAAGGCTGCTGCCACTCCCAAAACCAAGGCTAAGATGCTGACATCCGCCAGTCCCTGAGAAACCGCTGACTTCATTTCAAACAGTGCCGAGCCGCAAATAGGTGGAATCGACATGAGAAAGGCGAATTTTACAGCAAGCTTTCTGTCTAACTGACAGAAGAGGCCGCCAACAAGAGTTGCTCCCGATCTCGATATACCCGGAGCTATAGCCACCGACTGACAAAGACCAATAATAAAAGCGTCTCCGAATCTCATCTCGTAAACGTCCTTGTGGCCGTGCCCTTTTTTATCTGCAAACAAAAGCATGCTGCCGGTAATTAACAGGCCTACACCAATTGCTGCTACCTTCACATAGAGTATATCAAAAAAGTCGTTGAAAAAATAACCAATCAGCCCGGTTGGAATTGCTGATACAAGAATCATGTATCCCAATCTTCTTGTGGGATTTGCATTTATTCTGAGCCCTCTCCCATGACAGGCGTCATTAATTGTAAGAAAAAGCTCCTTGAAGAGAGCGGCTACCGACCTCCAATAACAAACTATTACGGTAGCAAGAGTTCCGACGTGGAGCATGGCCGCAAAAAACAGCACCTGACTCTCATCTACTCCCATGAGATTTTCAATAATTGACAGGTGACCCGAGCTGCTTACCGGCAGGAACTCTGTCAACCCCTGAACTATACCTAATATTATCGCTGTAATTGTATTCATTTCTCTCCTTAATTAACCCTTCTGAATCCTATTTCTTTACACTCTCTAAAAGCCTTAACAAGTCTTCCTTGTCAAATCTGTAGTGGGTTCTGCAGAAGTGACAAACCAGCTCCGCTTCCCCGTCCTCGTCTATTATTTCCTGAAGATCCTTTCTGCCTATACTGATCAGAGCCCTCTCCATTCTTTCCTTGGAGCAGTCGCACTTCAGCTCAGGGTGGTCTTCCTCGTGGATTTCCATTTCTATGCCTTCAAAGATTTTTTCGTGAGCCTCATAAATATCCCTGGTGTTTTCGAGAACCTCGGTTATTGATGTGAGCTTAGAAATGTTCTCTTCAAGCTTGGAAAGGACATTTTCGTCAGGATAAGGCAGCACCTGAACCAAGAGCCCTCCTGCCCTCTTTACAGTACAGTCTACGTCTACCAGCACCCCCAAGGCCACTGCGGTCGGTATCTGCTCTGACTTTGCAAAGTATGAGGTGAGGTCCTCGGCAATTTCGCCCGAAACGAGCGGCGACTGACCTACATATGGGTTTCCAAAGCCAAAGTCCTTTACCACCGTAATAAAGCCGTCCTTGCCTACCGCTCCGCCCACGTCGAGCTTTCCCTTAGAATTGAGAGGCAGCTCAACAGTAGGGTTGTTCATATAGGCCTTTACGTCTCCGTTGCCCCTGCCCACAGCAGTCACCTTACCGCCAGGGCCCTTTCCGTCAAGGGTAAGAGTGATTTTATCCTCTGTATTTTTCTGCATCATTCCCATAAGAGATGCCGCAGTAACGGTTCGCCCTAATACTGCTGTCGCTACTGGTGTTGCATCGTTTATTATCCTTATATCTTCAGCCATTTTGGTCATATCCGCCAGGAACACCCTGAAGGTACCCGAGGTATCGATAGACCTAAGCATAATGTTCTCTTTCATTCTGCCACTGCCACTCAAAATGTGATT
>DCGW01000081.1 GCA_002315335.1 Firmicutes bacterium UBA1768
CCTTGATAGGAACGCCTGCGTCCATAAGTGCTAATGTGCTGCCGCAGACTGAAGCCTGAGAGGTTGAACCATTGGAGCTCATTACTTCTGATACAAGTCTGATAGCATAAGGGAAGTCTTCCTTAGAAGGAATAACCGGTAAAAGTGCTCTTTCAGCGAGAGCGCCGTGGCCGATTTCTCTTCTGCCAGGTCCTCTCATAGGCTTTGGTTCGCCTGTAGAATAACCTGGGAAGTTATAGTGGTGAATATATCTCTTTTCTGTCTGTTCTGTAATTCCGTCAATCGTCTGAGCTTCGCTTAATAAGCCGAGAGTAGCAACTGTCATTACCTGAGTCTGTCCTCTTGTGAAGAGACCTGTGCCGTGTGTTCTTGGGAGAACTCCTGCTTCGCACCAGATAGGTCTGATTTCTGTAGTTGCTCTGTTATCAGGTCTTACGCCTTCGTCAAGAATTCTGTTTCTTACCATTTCCTTCTTGAGCTTGTATAAGATAGCGTCTACATCCTTACCGCAGTCAGGATCCTTTTCAAGGAAGAATTCCATGGTTTCAGCTTCAACCTTATCCATGTTTGCCATTCTTTCAAGCTTGTCAGGAGTATAAATGGCATCCTTCATTTTTGGTGAAGCATAGTCCATAACCTCAGCTTCAAGCTCTTCAGGTACTTCATGAATAATTGGAACCTGCTTTTCCTTACCAACCTCAGCCTGAATTTTTTCGATGAAAGCAACAATTTTCTTGATTTCTTCGTGTGCTCTCATTATTGCTTCCAGCATATCGTCTTCTGAGATTTCAAGAGCTCCGGCTTCTACCATCATGATAGCATCCTTTGTACCGGAAACAACAAGATGAAGAACTGATTCTTCTCTCTGTGCTAAGGTTGGGTTTACGATGAATTCATCGCCGATTTTACCCATCATCACAGTACCTGTAGGACCGTCAAACGGAATATCAGAAATTGAAAGTGCCACTGATGAGCCTATCATCGCAACTATTTCTGAAGGACAGTCAAAGTCAGCACTCATTACAGTTGCAACAACCTGAACGTCGTTTCTATATCCCTTTGGGAAGAGCGGTCTGATAGGTCTGTCCATGAGTCTTGAGCTCAATGTAGCCTTTTCGGAAGCTTTGCCTTCCCTCTTGATGAAGCCGCCAGGAATCTTTCCTGCAGCATACATTTTTTCTTCGTATTCACATGTCAGCGGGAAGAAGTCGAGACCCTCCTTTGGAGCCGCTGATGCTGTCGCCGTTACCAGGCAGACAGTGTCGCCGTATCTGATCATTGTTGAACCGTTAGTCAGCTGAGCAACCTTTCCTGTTTCGACTGATAGGGTTCTGCCGGCGATTTCAAGCTCGAATTTCCTGAAATTTTCCATTACTTTCTCCTTTCACCGGGAATAATTGACGTGCTGTCCCTTAATACTATTCACAGCCGCTTCCTGCACCATTTTACAGTTTTTTCAAATAATTCCCATTTTTATCCATATATGCTCATAAAGCGGGGTTAGTAAAAACCCCGCTTTAAAGTGGACCTGTTATTTTCTTAAGCCAAGTCTTGAAATAAGATTTCTGTATCTTTCGATATCCTTTTCTTTAAGATAGTTAAGAAGGTTTCTTCTCTGACCAACCATCTTGAGGAGGCCTCTTCTTGAGTGATGATCCTTCTTGTGTTCCTTTAAGTGTTCGTTTAAGTGGTTGATTCTGTAAGTTAAAATTGCAACCTGTACCTCAGGGGAACCTGTGTCACCTTCTTTTGTAGCGTATTCTTTAATAATCTGCTGTTTTAATTCTGTTGTCATAATTTTTCTCCTTTATTTTATATTACCGTTATGCTTAGTAGACGTCGGAGTGTCGTACAACCGAGCACACGGCTCAAATCTCTAATATTCTAACATAGAGTATGTGTGTTTGCAAGAAATATTATTAATAAATAGCTGATTTTCAACTAATTTTGCGATATTTTGCTAAATCTCTTCGTGATAATTTCTTGCTGTCTGACAATCGATTTGAATTTGTTCAGCCAAAGCATCAACAGAAGGGAATTTCATCTCATCTCTGATCTTTTTTACGAACTCAACCTTAATCATCCTGCCGTAAATATCCTTGTTGAAGTCGAAAATATGTGTTTCTACTACCCTCTTATTGTCTCCGATAGTTGGTTTTATTCCCACATTAGTAATTCCCGGATACTCAATAAAGTTATAATTGCACTTTGTTATGTATACTCCGTTAGAAGGTGTTACCATTGCCTCATCAATAAGGATATTTGAAGTAGGAAAACCGATTGTTCTTCCAATCATATTTCCTCTTACAACCTCTCCGCCCATGGAATAATTTCTGCCAAGCATAATATTGGCTTCATCTATCCTTCCTTGAGCTATGAGCTCTCGTATTAGGGTTGATGATACAACCTGACCCATAACCTTTACCGGCTCCATTACATGAATGCTGAAGCCCCTTCTTCTGCCGACCTTCATAAGAAGATCAGTATCTCCCTCAGCTTTGAAGCCGAAGTGATAGTTGAAGCCACAGTATAGCTCCTTCATTCTGAGCTTATTCATTAATATTTCAGAAATGAATTCTTCAGGCGGTGTATGGCTGATATTATAGTCAAAGTCGATAGAAAAAACATAATCTATACCCATACTTTTGAGCATTTCAAGCTTTTCTTCAGGGTACATAATATTTTTAATCACTCTTTTGCCTGCAAGAACGTTCTTAGGGTGATTGTTGAAGGTAAATACCGCACTCTTTATTCCCGATATTCTTGCGCTTTTTACTGTTCTTTTAATCAGAGCCTGATGGCCGACATGTATACCGTCAAAGTTGCCGACCGCAACTACGGTTTCCTTAATATTTTTTATGTCATCAAGGGAATTAAAAACTTTCATCTTTTCCTCCTGCCCTGTTTATCTTGCAAAAACCTTGTGTGGTACAAGTCTGTCGGTTTCTTTGTTAACATAACCGATTCCTATGAAAACTCCTCCCGAAAAAACCCTGTAGTACTGCCGTAGATTGATATTATTCTCGCCGAGAGCCAGATAACCGCTGAAATAACCACTGCTGACTGCATCAGACTCATCGGCACCTCGACCTTCCGGAAAATCAATTTTTAATAGTTTAATGTGACCTCCGTTAGCAAAAATCTGACCCTGCTTCTCTTTTAGAATAGCTAAAGGAAAGTCTTTTATTGGAAAATCTACAGGCTTCAAAATTTCAGATACCGGTCTGCCTTCGTCAACAAGGTTCTGAATTTCCTCAAAGGTTACAGCATCATTTATAGTAAAAGCTCCGCTTCCTGTCCTTGCCAAAAAAGACATGGCTGCACCCATTCCGAGAGCCTCACCCATTTCTGTGCAAATAGTTCTTACATAGGTTCCCTTTGAGCATTCAACGTCGAAAAGTATTCTGTTTCGGTCAATTCTTACAATTTTCAAATCGTTAATTGTGATTTTCCTCGACTTAACCTTGACTGTTTCCCCGTTTCTCGCATACTCGTATAGTCTTTTTCCGTCAACTCTGACTGCGGAATACATCGGCGGTGTCTGCAGGATTTCTCCCTTATAGGTTTTCTCGAAACCATATATAGCAGCTTCATCTATAGGATAATCCTTTTCTTCTGAGAGTACGTTTCCCCAGATATCACCCGTGTCGGTTCTGAGACCCAAAACCAATTCGCAGCGATATTTTTTGAAATCCCCATCGAGATATTCAGTCACCTTCGTTGCAGACCCGAGACCTACAGGAAGGACACCAATAGCCATTGGATCAAGCGTTCCCGTGTGACCGGTTTTCTTTTCTCCTAAAAGGCGTCTCAGGACCTTAACTACATCGTGAGAGGTCATACCCGTAGGCTTTAATATATTTACAAATCCATCCATAATTATTTCCAGTCAAGAAGGTCTGTTGCCTTATAAACAGCAGCCTTTACGTCTTCTATAGAACCATTAATAGTGCAGCCGGCAGCTTTTTTATGACCGCCGCCGCCAAATTCCGCCGAAATCGCAGATACATCCTTATCATGTTTGGAACGAAAGCCGACTTTAAAAACATCCTTAGATACTTCCTTTGCAAAGCAAGCTACGGAAACTGTATTTATATTTCTTAACAGCTCGACAATGCCGTCACTGTCCTGAATTTCAGCCGAGGTTTTATCAAGCATATCAAGATTGCAGTACGCAAAAGCGAGTTTCCCGTCATACCTGAACTCCATAGTTTTAAGAATCTCTGCTTCAAGAGCATATTTTTCCTTCCTGACATTCTGGTAAATCTGAACGCTGATATAGTTAAGGTCTATTCCAGTTTCAAGCAGCTCGGCAGCAATTTTATGGGTTTTCGGAGTAGTGTTTGAATACTGAAACTGCCCTGTATCGGTGACTATCGCAGCATACAATCCTTCGGCACATTCACTGGTGATTTCTCCGCCGTTTTCTTTTATCATAGTGAAAATAATTTCCCCGACAGCCGCAGCATTCGCATCCACATAATTTAAATCAGCATAGTAGTCGTTTGTACCATGGTGGTCAATATTAACAGTGATATCGCCTCGTTCAAACAGTTCTGCCCTGTTCTCAAAACGCCCTCTGTCACTACAGTCGATCGCACAAACCACATCATAGTGCTCAAGAAGACCTGCCTCGTCAGCTATGAAGCTCTCATCCTCGAGAAAAGTGATAATCTCTGGCAGCTTTTCACCCGGATAAACATCGACTCTTTTACCAAAACCTCTAAGATACGAAGATAGAGCCTTAGCAGAGCCTATGGTATCTCCATCCGCAATAACATGAGTAAGAATTAATATGGTCCTGGCAGGTGTGAGATAGGAAATTATTTCCATAAATGTATTATTTTTCATAATATCCACTTATCCCCAAAATTATCCGTTAATTTCATTAATAAGCTTTTCAATATGCATACCATATTCGAGCGAAGTGTCAATTTTAAATGTAAGCTCAGGGACGTGTCTGATTTTGACCATCTTCCCAACCTTATTCCGTATAAAACCCTGTGCACGGCTAAGCGCAGCAACTGTGTTTTTTTTCTCTTCCTCAGTACCCATTACCGAAAGGTAAACAGTTGCGTAGCTGCCATCGCTTGTTACATCGACGGCAGTAACGCTTGTGAGCATATTGATATCCGGATCTCTGAGCTCTCCGCCAGTCAGCATACCACCGATAATCTTGCGGATTTCTTCACCCAGACGTCCCTGTCTGTAATTACTCTTCTGTTTCATTTTATAACTGCTTTCTTTCTATTTCTTCCATTGCGAAGGCTTCTATAACGTCGCCTTCCTTAATGTCGTTATAGTTTTCAATACCGATACCGCATTCAAAGCCCTGAAGAACTTCCTTTGCATCGTCCTTAAATCTCTTGAGCGATGAAATAACTCCCTCATGAATTACTATGCCGTCACGGACAAGTCTGATGCTTGCATTTCTTTCAATCTTTCCGTCGGTTACATAGGCGCCGCCGATAGTACCGACACCAGGTACTTTGAAGGTTGTTCTGATTTCAACGCTTCCAAGCACAACTTCCTTGAATTCCGGATCAAGCATACCTATCATAGCAGCCTTAATATCTTCGATTGCCTCGTAGATAATTCTGTATGTATGGATTTCAACACCTTCCCTGTCAGCAACGCTCATTACGTTAGCTGAAGGTCTGATATTGAAGCCGATAATGATAGCATTTGAAGCAGTCGCTAAGAGTATATCCGACTCTGTAACTGTACCAACTCCAGAATACACTACCTTAACAGTAACCTCATCGGTTGAAAGCTTCTGGAGAGACTCTGTTACAGCTCCTACAGAACCCATTACGTCAGCCTTAACGATAATGTTAAGCTCCTTAGTGTCACCCTTCTGAATCTGGCTGAAGAGGTCTTCAAGAGATACTCTTGTCTTTTCCTTAATGGTTTCTTCTCTGAGCTTCTGCTGTCTGTTTGAAGCTATAGTCTTAGCTGAACGTTCATCTCTTACAGCATCAACCTCGTCACCTGCCTCAGGAACGTCTGAGAGACCGATGATTTCTACAGCAGTAGCAGGTCCTGCCTTCTTAAGAGGTTCGCCCTTCCAGTTAGTCATAGCTCTTACTCTGCCGCTGCAGACTCCTGCAACGATAGGCTGACCGATCTGAAGAGTACCCTTCATGATCAGAACTGTCATAACCGGACCCTTTGCCTTATCGAGTCTTGCTTCTACAACGGTACCCTTGCAGGCTCTGTTTGGATTTGCTCTTAAGTCAAGCATTTCTGCCTGAAGAAGAACCATTTCGAGGAGGTTATCAATGCCCTCTCCCGTCTTAGCTGAAACCGGAACGCAGATTGTTTCTCCGCCGAATTCTTCAACTAAAATATTGTGCTGCATAAGGTCCTGTTTAACCTTTTCAGGATTTGCGGCAGGCTTATCTATCTTGTTAATTGCAACAATAATAGGAACACCGGCAGCCTTGGCGTGGCTTATAGCTTCGACTGTCTGTGGCTTAACGCTGTCGTCGGCAGCTACAACCAGAATAGCAATATCAGTTACCTGAGCACCTCTGGCTCTCATTGCTGTAAACGCTTCGTGACCTGGTGTGTCAAGGCATACTATTTTCTGTCCGCCTGAGAATACTTCTGAAGCTCCTATGTGCTGAGTAATACCACCAGCTTCTGTTGCTGTAATAGATGTGCTTCTGATAGCGTCTAAGAGAGAAGTTTTACCATGGTCAACGTGACCCATTACTGTGATGATAGGAGGTCTTGACTGGAGCTCATCTTCTCTATCTTCTCTTGTATCGATACCTTCTTCGACAACCTCGCTTTCAACACTGCCTACCACAATATCAACGCCTAAGTCCTCAGCTAAAAGAAGAACGGTATCCTCATCTAGGTTCTGGTTTATAGTAGCCATAATGCCCATCTGCATCAGCTTCATTATGATAACTGATGTTGGCTTATCTATTTCCTGAGCAAAACCATTAACCGTGATAGGTACGTTAATTACTATTGTACCTGGTTCAACTTCAATAAGTTCTTCTTCAGCAACCTTTTCCGGCTTTGGTTTCTTAACAGGTTTTTTATGCTGTGGTGCAGAAAGGTCTCTAAGGCCATTTCTTCCCTGGTTATTGTTCTTGTTAAAGTTCTTGCGGCCATCCTTGCCCTGACCGATATTCTTATCTCTTTCCTTTTCCCTTTCCTTTTCCCTCTCCATGTGCTTAGCACGGTCGGAACCAGGTTTTTTAAGCATAGGCTCTTCCTGATTTCTCGGCTTCTGCTGAGACTTGGCAGGTCTTCTTATAGGCTGTTCTTCATCGCCTGAATCAAACTTTTGTCTCTTATCCTGAGACTTGCTTCCATCAAATTTGCCGTTCTTTTTAAAACCATCCTTGTTCTGACCATAGGTTTTTTTCTGGCCGTCCTTTTGGAAGTCCTTTTTACCTTCTATTCTTGACTTGTTTTCATCAGATATTTCTTCTGCTGCAACCGGTTTTGGTGGGAGCTGACCCTTTTTAGTGCCCGGTTTTGGCGGAAGCTGGCCCTTCTTTGTACCCGGCTTCGGAGGAAGCTGACCCTTTGCGGTTCCTGGCTTAGGAGGGAGCTTGCCGCTCTTCTTTTCTGATGATTTTTTTGCTTCAACCTCTCTCTGTGTTGCAACAGTTGTTCTTACTGTTTTTTCAACCTCATCATTAAGGATTTCATCTCCATCCTTAACCTCAATATTATTACTCTTTAGAATCGCGAATATTGTTTCGCTTGTGACCGCAAGCTTTCCGGCCAGAGTATTTACACTATTATTTGCCACTTATGACACACCTCCTGATTTATTTAATCATGTTGTTTATCTCCTTTGATATTGCATTAGCTAAATTGTTGTCTGATATACCGTATATATTTCTGTCCGATATTCCGGTTAATTCCTCCATAAGTGCGGAGCTATCAACGAAGCTTAATGGAACCTCATATTTTTCCGCTAATTTAGTGAATTTATCCTTGGTTTTATCGGAAGCATCTTCTGTTAGTATTAATAATTTCAGCTTGTTTCTTTTGATGAGATTTGCGCAGGTATCGTAACCCGAGTACAGGTTTCCCGACTTTATAGCAAACCCTAAATAGGTTTTGATTTTAGAATTGTTCAAAATATTCACCTATTCTTTCATATGCTTCGGGGGTAACTTCTCCCTTAAGAGTTCTGTTTATCGCTCTACGCTTTTTTGCTGCTTCAAAACATTGCCTGCTTTTGCACAGGTAGGCTCCCCGCCCTTCAAGCATACCCTCTAAGTCAATGGTTACTATAGTATTTGATGCTTTGTTATCACCATCCGTTTTAAGTATTCCAATTCTTATCAGCTCAGCCTTTGGTCTTGAAGTCATACAGCCTACACATTTTCTCCTTGGAACATGGCCTCTGTTCATTATTATTCCACGTCCTCTGCAGCTTGTTCTTCAGGTGTTGTAACTGAAACAACCTTGAAATTATCACCCTCCCAGTAGCCTTCTACGTAATTA
>DCGW01000075.1 GCA_002315335.1 Firmicutes bacterium UBA1768
AATAAACGTGGACTTCGCACCATGCATGGATATAAACACCAACCCAAACAACCCGGTTATCGGAACAAGGTCTTTCTCAGATAATCCAGAGGATGCAGCTGATTACGGCACAGCCTTTATTTCAGGCTTGCACGATGGGGGTCTTGCGACTGCAATCAAGCACTTCCCAGGTCATGGCGACACCTCCACCGACAGCCACACAGGTCTGCCGCTGGTTGAAAAATATTATGATGAGCTTGCTTGGAATGAGCTTATACCATTTTATAGTGGAATAAAAGCCGGGACGGATATTGTTATGACCGCCCACATACAGTTCCCTAACATCGAAAAGGATACTTATACTTCTATTCTCGATGGGTCGACTGTCGGAATTCCGGCTACGCTTTCGGACGACATTATCACTGGAATTTTAAGAAACAAAATGGGCTATGACGGGGTCGTTATCACAGATGCAATGGATATGAATGCCATCACAACCCACTTTGATTCCCGAGATGCCGCAAAAATGGCTATAAATGCCGGTGTGGATATTCTGCTGATGCCTGTAACCCTGGACTCAGCGACCGGAATTGCCAAGATGGGAGATTACATCGATGCTATTGTAGAAATGGTGGAAAACGGTGAAATCCCAATGTCTGAGATAGATGATTCTGCTGTCAGAGTTATTAAGCTGAAGCTTGACAGAGGAATCTGGGATGAGGCTGCGATAAATGTTAATGAAAAGATTAAACACGCAAAGGCGGTTGTCGGCTGCGACGAACACAGGGACTTCGAGTGGACGCTTGCGCTTGAGTCTGTAACTCTTGTTAAGAACGATGGCGTTCTGCCTCTCAAGGCTGATGAGATAGAAAGCCTTGGTGTTTTCTTCCCTTATGATGGTGAGGAGAACTTGATATCGACTTCCATTGAGCGTTTGAAAGCAGAAAGCATTATTGATGATAGCTTTAAGATAAACGACTATGTTTATGGAAGGCTCTCTGATGAGGAGGTTGCTGCTTCTGTCAGCGAAAACGATGTTGTTGTTGTGATTTCGGAAATGGGCAGTCCAAGCTACCTCGACCCTACCACGGCAAATGGCAAATACGGAGCCAAGGTGAAACAGCTCATCGAGGCGGCACATTTATCAGGAAAAAAGGTTGTTCTTATCAGCGCAAACCTGCCTTATGATGCTTCCTACTTCACCGAAGCTGATGCAATACTCTGCACCTATTGCTGCAAGAGTACTACCTGCTCTGTAGGCGGCGGCTTCTATTCAATCTTCAGAAGCCCAGACGAAATCACAGGCAGGCTGCCGGTGAAGATATGAGTGTGAGCGAGAATTGTTGATCCTCGGTTACACACTTCCCGCAAAAATGACTCAGGGTGTTGTCGGCGCGATGCCGGCAACACCCTGTTTTATTCTCAGAATATTGGCTAATTAGAATACGAACTTAAAAATCTGCTTAAAGAAATTAAAGTTGTTGAAATTCTTAATAACCTTTAAGATAATAGGCGCTGATACCAGTGACTTAACAATCTTAAGACCTGTAATTGTAGCTATACCTGTTGCAACCATTCCAAAAATACCGCTTGGGTTGAAAGTTCTGAGGTCGTAACCGTCTTTGTTACGAGTTGTGCTTGCATTCCAAGCCTTCTTTGCGTCCTTTGTAACCATAACAAGACCTACTTTTTCAAAACCGGTTACTGTCCAAGCATTATCTTTATCCAGACCAATCAGAGGCTCTGCATCTTTTTCAGCAGCTGTACGACCGTCGATAAAGGCAACCTTTGCATTAGCTTCAAAAGTTAAGGTCGCATCTTTACTACTCTCTTTAGAAAGGTCTATTGCAGCCCATGAGTTCTTTCCAGTGATAAATGTGCAATTGCCTTTTACTGTAACTGAACCCCCGTTGTTTATTATGCAAGCGCCCTTATATTCTTCACCTTCTGGTAAGTATGATTTACTATTGTCTAAAACAACATTGTTTAATGTAACATTGCCACCAGTAACAAGTAAGCACCTTTTAAAACCAGAGTTGGTACTGATCTTCACATTCTTTATTTCGATTGTGCCAGTGCACTCCAACATAGCCTTTTTATTAGCATCTGTTTTTCCCGTAATAGAATAATTCTTGCCGTCAATTGTAATTTTTTTAGTATTCGAAAATGTGGTCGCCTTAGCTGAAAGCTCAACGTCTTTCAGTAATTCAATTGTGACAGCCTCAGATGCTGAATTGGCAGCTAAAATTGCCTCATCAAGGGTTGCATAATTAGTATCACCAATCTTTGCAACATTGGTATCCGCATTCGAAACCAATGTCATAGCCGGTATCATAGTAACAACCAGCGCAAGTGTAAGAACTACACTTAAAACTTTTCTTTTCATTTTTTCTCCTTCCTTTCTCTTAAATGAAAAATTATTATTTTTAATAAGCAGCCTTTCTGTATATAGCAAGAAACCCGTTCTCTTTGAAAAAGCAAAAAACTCTAAGCCTTTTTTATAAACGTTGCACCTTGCAGCCGAGAACTGAAGAGCCTAAGAGGCTGGTTATTTACCCTTTTGGTATAGAGAGCACAAGTTTTTTCTCTTCCCCTCATCCGCAGCACCAAAACTCGGGCACAGGTTTTACCGCTTGCGTTCCGTGGTCAAAGAGCACGAGGTTTTCCGTTTACGTCTAACTGCCTATAAAATAACTTTGGACAAAAAAAGCACGTACCGCACACATGGTCAATCCAAGTGTGTAATACGCACTAATTCACAATTTATTTGAAGCTTTTTTTGAAAAAGCTTCAAATAAATTGTGAAT
>DCGW01000017.1 GCA_002315335.1 Firmicutes bacterium UBA1768
TAAGCTCCTGATATACAACTCTTCCCGCACCTATGTTAAGGTGGCCTACCTCAGAATTTCCCATCTGCCCGTCTGGCAGGCCTACATCAAGGCCCGAAGCCCCCAGGCTTGTATTTGGAAAGTCCTCAAAAATCCTGTCTATTCCGGGTTTTTTTGCATGAACAACAGCATTCCCGTACTCGCCAGGATTTATTCCATAGCCGTCAAGTATCATCAGCATCAGTGGTTTTTTCATTATAGTCTTCTCCTTATGATATTCTTACCTCTGCTCCTGCTCTCAGGAAGCAAAGATATGTTTCCTTTACTTCTATCCCCATCGCTTCGGTTACTGCACTTTTGTAAACCATAAGCTGGGTTTTATAATATTCAGCCTTTTCCTTCAACACCGCTTCTCGATTTTCGTCAGGAATATAGTCTGTTTTATAATCAATGATTACCGCCTCACCATTTTCAATGAAAAAGCAGTCGATAATACCCTGAATTATTGAAGAGGCTTCCTTGTCGTGCTTATTCAGAAGAAGAAATTCCTTTTCACGATATACCCTGTCAGCAGCCAAAAGCCGCTCCCCGAGCGAACCGTCTAGGAAAAGTTCTATTGCATTAACATTGACGACTTCAGCTTCTTCCTCTGATAGGCTTCCATTTTTTACCATTTTTGTCACTTGCTCTCTGACGCCAAGACCTCCAGCATAGCCTTTAAGGTCTAACCTTTGCAGAACTCCGTGGGTAATGGTTCCTTTTTCCGCAGCAGTAAAGCCACTTTTAATAAGAGTTCTTTCCTCAGCACCGCGTTCAGCCTTTTTTTCATATCCGGAATAGTCCGTTGACTTACCGAGAGCCTTTTCCTCAGCCGCAAGTCGGGCAAGCTCAGTTGCTGTAAATTTTACCGGAATATCCACTACGTTGCTATGCGCATAAATCAACGGCTCTTCGTCTGTAACAAAGGACAGGGCGTCCGGCAAATCCGGCAAATAGTCTGCCGCATTAAGCGCTTGCTCGGCTTCAGACTTCACCTCTTCTTTTTTTGCCAGCTTATCGACATCAGGCACAATACCCTTGATTCTGTTTGAAAAACCTTCTTTCTCCATTATAGGGTAAACCCATTCCAGCATGTTGTTGTTTTTCAGCACATCGTCGTCAATCTTGTCCAAGTAGTTACCTTTTTTATCAGCCGAGGCTGTCCCCAAAAGATAAAGCTTTTCCCTTGCCCTTGTCATTGCTACATAAAGCAGCCTCATTTCTTCGGCAAGCTCCTCACACTTCACTTTTTCATCTATTTTTACCTGTTTTGGAGTTTTATATACTACGCTGCCGTCCTCCGACCTCAGCTTTATTCCAAAACCGATATCCTTATCAATACTTATATCCGTAGTATCTTTTCCACGGAAAAAATTCCTGCCTATCCCCGCAAGAAAAACAACAGGATATTCTAAGCCCTTGCTCTTATGAATGCTCATAATCTGCACACAGTCTGCGTCATCTGATATTCCTGTGCCGCTATCAACCTTCGCATTATCAAAGCTAAGCTTCTCAATATAATTTACAAAGCCCTCAAGACCTTTAGCCGTCTGGTTTCTGAAGGTCTCCGCCAAATCAAAAAGCTTCCTCAGATTAACCGATCTCTGTTTTGCCATCGGAAGTGTTTTTATATACTCAAAATATCCTGACTCGTCGGCTATTTTCCATAATAGCTCTCTCAAAGGAATATACCCCGCAGCCTCTCTCCACCGCTCTATGGCATTTAAAAACAACCTGCATTTTTCAACAAGAGCTTCTTTCCCTGTCAGCGAAAAAGCAAGAAAAGCCTCGGAAAACAGACCCTCAGGGCGGAATATTCTTATCCGGGCAATTTCCTCCGACGAAAAACCAAAGCACGGAGAGTGAATAACACTTAGCAGCGGAATATCCTGAAGACGATTTACTACCACCCTCAGTATATTCATAAACACCGAAATTTCGGCAGTTTCAAAGTAGCCATCCCCTCCGCCGACATAGCACGGTATCCCGGCCCGTCTGAAAACATCCTGATAATCCTGGGCAGCCGACTTAAAGGACCTCATAAGCACAACTATATCCTTATAGCTGATAGTCCTTATTTCTTCTGCCTTACTGTCATAGTAGGTTTTTCCCACAATCTCCTTTATTCTATCACAAACAACCATGGCCTCAAGCTCGGTATCGGCAATTTCATCAACCGACAGCTTTGCAAAAAAGAGGTCCCTGTCAAAGCCCTCCGGCTTTAATTTCATTGTGGCTTCTATCCTGTCCTTCATGTTCTGCTTTACGTCCTGTTTCAGCACTATGTCTAACACAGGAGACAGGTCCAAAGAGGTTTTTTCTTCAGGTACAGGCAGAGCTGACTTCAGGCTCGCATTTTCATCGTAGGCAAGACCGCTGCTTCTTTCTGTCATAAGCACTTCCATCACCCTATTTGTGATATCAAGCACTGGAGCTTTACTCCTGAAATTGGAATTAAGGTCAATTTTCAGGTTTTTATCTGAAGCCTCGCTGTATGCCTTGTATCTTTCCACAAACAGACTTGGCTCCGCTAACCTGAAGCTGTAAATTGACTGCTTTACATCACCAACCATAAACAGATTATCGGGCCTTGCAATTCGGGAAACCAGCGCATCCTGAAGCGCATTTGTATCCTGATATTCATCAACAAAAATATATTTAAATCTTTCTCTGTATTCCTCTGCCACATCGGGGTTTTCCAATATCTTCAAAGCAAAATGCTGGGCATCCTCAAAGCCAATACGGTTTACCTTCAGCTTTTTCTCAAGAAAAATCTCCCCGTATCGTAGAGTCAGGTCCTTCAAGACCTTAGCATCCCTTGCTGTCCTCTGTTCTAACTCGTCATCGCTGTTTTCAAGGGCCGCAACGGCTTCTTCAATCCACTTTTCCGGTTCAGGAAGAGACTGGCTATGCTTAAACAGTCTTATTATCATAGCCGCTATGCTCTTTTCATTGCCTGGCTTTGAAAACCTTCTCAAAAATCTCAGAAAATCAGGGTTTTCTCTTTCAAAAAACTCCGCTATGACCTCCTCTATGGCTTCCTCCGAAAAAATCTCCGCCTGAATTTCATCACAGAGGCCGAAGTCAGCTGCAACGTCTGTCATAAAAAAGTATGACCTGACAACTTCATAGCAAAAAGCATGAAAGGTCGAAATGTTCGCTGAGCTGATTTTATCAATCTGGTCGGCCAGCCTTTTTGCAGCGCTGCCGGCCTCTTCCATAGCTTCATTTAGACCTTTGGAGATTCTGTCCCTCATTTCTCCGGCCGCAGCATTTGTAAAGGTGACTATAAGCATCTCATCTATATCACAGTCTTCTTTTACAAGACGGCAAATTCTCTCGGTGAGAACAGCGGTCTTTCCTGAGCCCGCAGCCGCAGATACAAGGATGTTTTTATTCTTTTCCGTTATTGCGCTTAACTGCGCTTCATTCCACTTCATAATTCAAAGCTCTCTAAATCAGAGTCTTTACTTCCCAATAACCCTCACCATTTACCGAACTGCTGATTTCCCTGGTAAAACCTTTTATCAGCATGAGATTAAGCTCATCAAGTATTTCGCTTTCAAGCGGGTCCTCCGCAAGGTTTTTAAACGAAATCATGAGCTGGTGGTCACCGCCGTCTTCATCACAAACCATTCTGATAAATGCAGTTGCATTTTCGTCTTGCATTGAGGTCAGCACAGGCAGCAGAAGCTCCTCTATCAGATACTGTATGGCCTTGTTCTGTTGTTTAGACAGACCATAGTTGACTGCAAATGCTCTTAGATTTGACGCAAGTGAGAAAATATCAATGGTGTTTTTTTCAACCTCTTCGCTGAACATTCGAGCCCTGTAAAGGAACTTTCTCGTCAGTTCTTTTGAAGGTTTTTCAAAAATCTCCTTTGCGGAACCCATTTCATAAATGCCCTTTTCAGCTAAAAAAATTACCTTTGATGCAATTCGCTTTGCAAAGCGCATCTCATGAGTAACAATAATGCAGGTCATGCCTTCATTTTTAAGCAGGTTTATTACATTTTCTACCTCATCGACCATAGTTGGATCTAAGGCACTTGTAGGCTCATCAAAAAGTATTACCTCCGGATTCATAGCCAATGCTCTCGCAATTCCGACACGCTGCTTTTGGCCTCCCGACAGATCCTTCGGCATATGATACATTTTTCCTTTGAGACCAACCCTGTCAAGAATTCTCTCCGCGTTAGCAATAGCCTCGTCTAACGGCTCTCCCTTAATCTTTGTCGGTGCTAATATTACATTTTCCAACACATTAAGGTGGGAAAAAAGATTGAAATTCTGATATACCATTCCCATTCCCTTACGGATTTCATCGGGTTTAGCATCATTCGCAAGGATGTTTTTTCCATTAATCCAAACCTCTCCCTCGTCTGCATCGGTAAGTCTGTTTATGCACCTGAGAAGAGTTGTCTTTCCTGTTCCGGAATTTCCTATAATTACTACTGCCTCTCCCTTTTCAACCTTGAAGCTGACATTTTCAAAAATCAGGTTTGAGGCATAGCTTTTTTTAAGATTTTTAACCTCTATCATCTGCAGTGCCTCCTATATGCTTTTCACGATATAACAAGCCTATTACCGAAGAAAAAACCACTCCCAAAACTATGTACATAATTGAAATGGTTATTAATCCGAAAAACGCGTCCAAGGTTCTCGACATAATAATTTCTGCCGCACGTGTAAGGTCCATAACAGCCAGATATCCGACTATTGACGTTTCCTGAAGAGTTACAACAAACTGATTTTTGTATACAGGCATAACAAGCTTCATTGCCTGAGGAAAAGTAACGTATCTGAAGGCCTGCCACTTTGTCATTCCGACGGTTCTTGCTGCTTCACCCTCACCTGAGTCAAGCGCTGATATGGCGGCATGGAATACTACGCTAAGGTAGGATGCCGTCTTAAAAGTCAGACCGATTATTATTACGATTAATGTGGCAATGTGTACGTCCGCAAATATTATGTAAAGCATTATCATCAACATTACAAGTGTCGGCAGCTTAATAAAGAAGCCTGTTATGATATTTACGCACTTTACCACTGCGGGTTTTTTGGATAATTTAAGGGCGCACAAAGCCAATCCCACTACTGTTCCTGCAATAAATGCGGCAAAAGTGAGAATAATTGTCGTCCTGAGACCTTCTAAAAAGAAAACCCATCGATCCCCATATATGAAGGTCAGATAAAAAACATGTCCTATTCTATCGAGCAAGTCTATTTCCTCCATTAATTTAGATTTCTATAAACCTGAACCTTTGACTTATCATCAACAAGCAAGGTCACCATTTTGCATGGCAAATAAGGTTTGCTTAGCCAGAATGGTTCTCCTCTGGCATTTGTATCGCTTCGGAATACCTCGGACTCACCAAGTAGCAGCAGCAATGCATCGGCATTTTCGGCTGACGCCAGCATTGAGTTTTCTTCTCCTTCTATCCAATTGATTGTATAGCCCTTGTCAATCGCAAAATAACACAGCGGTTCAATCGCTATTCCCTTTGCAATCTCATCTGTATCGATATATTCGTAGGGGTAACCCGCGCCGTCATACATAATATCTATGACCCTGCCGCCCTCGGGCACTTCTGGAATTTTAGGAACATAGGCCTTATCTCCGTTGACCCTGCTGTTGAGCTCCGCCTGTTCGGGAGACCCATTCCATTCATTTTCTATCCACTCGTCAAGCTCCTGGAGCAATTCCCGGCTGTATAAGGTGTTGCCAAGATATGCCATTCCGTCTTCGCAAACTACGGTTTTTCCGAGTTTAAGACCGTCGGTGGCCTCTAAGACACAATTTGCGTTTGAATAGTCGAGGACAGCAATATCAACCTGACCGTAACCAAGACCAACTACTAATTGAGATAGTGTATCATATCTGTATAATTTGAAGCCATCGTATTCAGAAAGAAGGTAGTCTGCATTTCTCGCCTTTACCACCCCAACGGTTTTCCCCTCAAGCTCTGACAAATCAGGTTCAAATCCGGTAATAGTCTTTTGATTTCTCGTGCAGCCCCCGAGGCCAAAGGCAACCGCAAAAAATGTCACAAAAAGAACAACTGCAACGATCAGTGCAATTTTCTTTTTACGTTCTCGCCATGTGTTTGTTTTGTTATTATCCATCTTTTATTAGAATATAGCTACGCCGCTTTATGCCTGTGTATCAATTACAGCTTCCATTGTAATTCTTTCGTATTCTGCAGCAACCGCTTCAAACTCTTTGTCATCTTCGATATCGAGAAGCTCGAATTCTTCTTCGCCGCGCTCTACGTATTCATAGATATATGCATCATCTGTTCCGTCCTGTGGAAGGAGGGCAATGTATTCTTTTTTGCCAACCGGAAATACTCCGAGAATAATGCATTCTATTTCTTCACCGTCATCAAATTCCAGTGTAATGTAATCGTCTTCTTCTAACTGTGGTGTATTGTTTACGTTATCTTTTGCCATTTTTCATCTTCCTTTTCTTTAATAAGTGTTAACTATGCCAACAGCCTGCCTCTTACATAATCGGCCGCAGCCTTGCCCTTAAGGCATTCTAAAATCTTAAGACCGAAGTCAATTGCGGTTCCCGGTCCCTGAGAGGTGATGAGCTTGCCGTCAACAGCCACTCTGTCGGCAACAACATTTGCTTCGGTAAAACCGTCTCCGCAGCCTGGGAAGCAGGTAAGTGTTTTTCCTTCGATAAGCTTATTGTCATGAAGGATTATCGGAGCCGCGCATATTGCGGCAATCCACTTGTCCTTAGCCTTAAATTCAGCTAACTTTTCGCAAAGCCCCCTATGAGCACCCAAGTTGTCAACGCCCGGTATGCCGCCCGGCAGAACTATCATATCGCAATCGTTATAGTCCACCTCTTCAAAAAGCTTATCACAAACAACACCAACACCTCTTACGCTGTGCACAACCTTGTCGCCTGTAACGGATACAATTACTGTGTCCAGCTCTCCCCTGAGGAGAATATCTATTGTAGCCATGGCTTCGATTTCTTCAAAGCCTTCAGCCAGATGAACAAATATTTTACCAGCCATTTCTATTTCCTCCGTCAAAATTATCAGCAAACAGCATGTATAGAGCTTCTCCCGCCATTGGCAGAAACCCCAAATATTATCAATATTATACTAAACAATTAAATAAAATAAAAGCATTAATTGACTTTCAAAAAATGCCTTGTATAATAGTAAATTTTGTGTTAAATTTATAAGTAAATTACACGAAAACGAAGGAAATCCTTCAATTATATATAGAAAGGAGTATAGACAATGCGCGCAAAACAACTTTCTGTTTTTATCGAGAACAAAAAGGGGCACATTGCAACACTTGCAAAAGCCATAAAAAACAAAGGAATCGACGTCAG
Organism: Firmicutes bacterium UBA1768; assembly: GCA_002315335.1. Classification (GTDB taxonomy): domain Bacteria; phylum Bacillota; class Clostridia; order Peptostreptococcales; family Anaerovoracaceae; genus UBA1768. The sequence goes on from DCGW01000017.1 coordinate 7,379, forward strand.
AGCAATCTCTGTTTTCGATACTAATGAATTCGGTATACTGAGACTGGTGGTGGATGATCCGGAGAAGGCTCTCGTGGCCGTGCGTGAAGCCGGTTATGCTGCAAAGGTCGGAGAGATATTAGCTGCAGAAATAAAAGATTCCCCTGGTGCTCTCTACGATATATTTGCTCTTTGCGACGAACACGATATCACAATCGAGTACATATACTCCTTCGTGATGAAATCCAATGTTAAGCCTTTAATTATTATGAAGGTTGACCGCATGGATGAAGCAGAAAAAGCCTTTGAGGCAAACGGCATCAGAATAGTTGATGCAGAAGAACTCTATAAGTGCGAGTAAGCTGTTTATTAATTAATAATATGCATATTTAAGGCTGTCTTCGGTATGAGAGGCAGCTTTTTTGTTTTGCAAAGAAAAAAGGAGGCCTGATATTAATTAAAGT
>DCGW01000002.1 GCA_002315335.1 Firmicutes bacterium UBA1768
GCAATCCAGATGGATATTAAGATTCACGGTATTGACAGAGAAATACTCAAAACAGCTATTGCTCAGGCTAAGGAAGGCAGAATGTTCATCATGCAGAAGATGCTTGATGTTCTTCCTGCACCGAGAACTGAAGTCAATGCAAACGCTCCAAGAATTGAAACTATCAAAATTCACCCTGATAAGATTCGTGAGGTTATAGGGCCGGGCGGAAAGGTTATCAACGGCATCGTTGAAAAGACTGGAGTAAAAATTGATATTGAAGATGATGGTACAGTATTTGTTGCAGGTCCTGACAAGGCTACAGTAGAAGCTGGCCTCAAGGAAATCGACCTCATCGTAAAGGAAGTTGAAGTTGGAGAGGTTTATGACGGCGTAGTAACAAGACTTATGCCTTTCGGAGCCTTTGTTCAGGTACTTCCAGGCAAGGAAGGTCTCCTTCATATTTCAAAGATTTCTCACGAAAGAGTTGAGAAGGTAGAAAATGCACTCAAGGTAGGCGACAGTATTCAGGTTAAGGTTATGGAAATTGATGACAAGAACAGAATCAATCTTTCACACAAGGATTTACTTCCAAAGCCTGAAAGAAAGTAGTCAAAATGATAAAAACAGTTAATTTAAAGCATGGAGCAAAAGTAATATTTGAGCCGCTTCCATATGTTAATTCGGTTTCGGTCGGAATTTGGGTTAAGGCAGGTTCTGTAAATGAAAATCCTTCAAATTACGGCATTTCTCACTTCATTGAGCATATGATGTTCAAGGGAACTCCTACAAGAAGTGCGAGAAAAATTGCGGAGGAAATAGATAGAATCGGCGGGCAGATGAATGCTTTTACTTCAAAAGAAGCTACATGCTATTATGTAAAAACTATTTCTTCAAACATATGTCAGGCAGCAGAGGTGCTGCTTGACATGTTTTTCCATTCCGAATTTGATAAAGAGGAAATGGAAAAGGAAAAAACTGTTGTTTATGAAGAAATTAATATGCATGATGACAGCCCCGAGGACGATGTAAGCGACACTTTTTTTGAGGTTGTTTTCAACAACAATCCCCTTGGAACAGAAATTCTGGGAACAAAAGAAAATCTTGCTTCGTTTACACCTGATGACCTTAGACGCTATATTTCTGAAAACTATACTACAGGAAATGTTATTATTTCTGTTTGCGGAAAATATGACGAAGAAGCTCTTCTTGAAACCTTTGAAAGCTTTTTCTCTGAACTTAGCACTAAGGAGCAAGAGAAAGTTGTTTATCCCGACACTTATGTTCCTGAATTCTCCTTCAGGGAGAGGGATATTGAGCAGGTGCACATTTGTATGGGGACAAGGGCAGCAAATATTATGGATGATCTTTATTATGCAACCAACCTCGTATGCGAAATACTTGGTGGAAGCATGAGCTCCAGACTCTTCCAGTCCGTAAGAGAGGAAAGAGGGCTTGCATATTCCGTATATTCATATCTCAGCTGTCACTCACATGACGGAAGCTTTGGAATTTATGCCGGAGTCGGCAGTGATAAGCTTGAAGAAACAATGGAAGTAATCAAGAATGAGCTTTCATTGATCAGAAATAAAGGAATTACTGAGGATGAAATGCTATCCTCAAAAGAACAGCTAAAAAGCTCTTATATTTTCGGACTTGAAAATGTAACTGCAAGGATGGCTGCAAATGGAAAGTCAATGCTCCTTAAGGGTAAAATCGATACCCAGGAAGAAGCTCTTGCAAAGATATCAAACGTGACCTACGATGAAATTAACGAGGTTGTGGCAAGACTGACGGACCTTTCTTCTTACAGTGCTGCGGCAACAGGAAGAAAGTTTACAGACCTCAAAGAATTAATCAACAGATAAAGACTCTTCGGAGTCTTTTTTTGAGGTTGATTGATAAAATAACGACTGCAGAAATGGTAAATATTACCAATAGTTAAAGTTGTCTGACATTTGTTTTTTTTGAAAAAATCAAAAAAAGTTGTTGAATTTTTATATTAGTTTTTGTAAACTATAGTTTAGTAAAAATTTAAGTGTATTAGTAAAAAATTACAGGAGTAAGAATTATGGATGGAAAAAAAGCTTATTTAGTTCTTGAAAATGGAATTGTTTTCGAGGGTGAAAGCTTCGGTTACGAAAAGGAAATTTCCGGAGAAGTGGTTTTCACAACTTCTATGGTAGGCTATCTTGAAACGCTCACTGATCCGCGTTATTCAGGGCAGCTTGTTGTTCAGACTTTTCCGTTAATCGGCAATTACGGAGTTATAGAAGAAGACCTTGAAAATGATATTGCTTTTCCTGGTGGTTATATTGTAAGAGAATGGTGTCAGAATCCCTCTAATTTCAGAAGCGAAGGGGATATTGACACTTTTTTAAAAGAAAAACAGGTTGCCGGAATCTGCGGAATTGATACAAGAAAATTAACAAAAATCCTAAGAGAAGAAGGAACTCTCAGAGGTAAGATCTGTTATGAGCTTACACAGACCGTTAAGTTCGCAAAGCCTTCAAAAGCAGCGATTTACGACCTGAAAACAGCGCCTATTACTGTATATACAAAGGAAAATGCTGAGTATAAGGTTGCTGCTTTAAATCTCGGTGCAAAAAAATCATTCTTCAAGAGTTTTGCGAATATTAACGCTGAAGTAATAAGCTTTGGACCTAACGCTAAGGCTCCTGAAATTCTTGAGCTTAAGCCTGACGGAATTGTTATTACCGGTGGACCTGGAAATCCCGATGATTATGATCAGGTTTTAGAGCAGGTTGAGGTTTTCATGGAAAGCGGAATTCCGGTTTTCGGAATCGGCTTAGGTCATGAGCTTATGGCAATGGCTGAAGGAGCAAAAACAGCTAAGCTTCCTTATGGACACAGAGGTTCAAGTCAGCCGGTTCTTGATGTAGAAGCTGACAGAGTTCTTATTACAGGACAGAATCATGGATATTATGTAATTTCTCAGACTCTGCCAAAAACAGCTGAAGAATTATATAAAAATGTTAATGATGGTACCTGCGAGGGTATACTTTATACGAATAAGCCGGCTTTCTCGATTCAATTCGATCCGACACCGGCAGCAGAAGACAAACCAGGACCATTCTTCGGAAGGTTCGCAGAAATGATGAAGGAGGGAAGATAGGATGCCTCTCAATAAAGATATCAAAAAAGTACTTGTAATCGGCTCGGGTCCTATCGTTATCGGTCAGGCAGCCGAGTTTGACTATGCAGGAACACAGGCGTGCAGAGCGCTTAAGGAAGAAGGTCTTGATGTAGTACTCGTAAACTCCAACCCTGCAACCATCATGACTGACCATGTGATGGCAGACGAAATATATATTGAGCCACTCACTATTGATGTTGTAAAAAGAATTATTATCAAAGAAGAGCCTGACGCAATTCTTTCAAATCTTGGAGGCCAGACGGGGCTCAACCTTTCTATGCAGCTTGACGCAGAGGGTTTTCTTGCTCAGCACAATGTAAAGCTTTTAGGCTCAAAGCGCTCCACTATCGATAAGGCCGAAGACAGACAGATATTCAAGGATACTATGGAGAAAATCGGTCAGCCGGTAATTCCTTCGGAAATAGTATACGATGTAGAAAGTGCTATTGAATTCGCAGAAAAGGTTGGCTATCCTCTTATTATCAGACCGGGATTTACCCTTGGCGGTACAGGCGGCGGTATAGTTCATAACGAAGAAGAACTCGTTGAAATTACAACAAACGGACTTCGTCTTTCGCCTATAACACAGTGCCTTGTTGAGAAGTGTGTTTCCGGCTGGAAAGAGATAGAATTTGAAGTTATCAGAGATAAGAAGGGCAACCTTATTTCTGTGTGCTCTATGGAAAACGTTGACCCTGTAGGAGTTCACACAGGAGACTCCATTGTAGTTGCGCCTGCAGTTACGCTTTCCACAAAGGAATACGGAATGCTCAGAGATGCTGCGCTTGCCATCGTAGATGAGTTGGAGGTTGAAGGCGGCTGCAACTGTCAGTTTGCTCTTCATCCGGACAGCTTTGAATATGCAGTAATTGAAGTAAACCCGAGAGTTTCCCGTTCATCAGCTTTGGCATCCAAGGCTACAGGTTATCCTATTGCCAAGGTTGCATCTAAGATAGCTGTAGGATACACTCTTGACGAAATTAAGAATGCTATCACCGGAACAACCTATGCCTGCTTCGAGCCTTCGGTTGACTATATAGTAGTAAAATTCCCTAAGTGGCCGTTCGACAAGTTCGTATATGCTAAGAA
>DCGW01000031.1 GCA_002315335.1 Firmicutes bacterium UBA1768
TTTTTTCATAATATATTCCTCCTTATATAATATATAATGATTTTCGTTTTCCGGCTGTCCACCGTTGCAGCCGAGTTATACTTACAACATAATATAAACTTTTTGTGACGATTTGTCAATTATTATGTGAAAGAAATTCTTTGCAAATCATTTACAGTTTAGTTTCTGTAGTGGTTTTTTGCATTTTTGACGTCAATATGGTGTGGATGAGGCTACTTCGCTATGGTTTTCGACGATTTTTCACATAAAAGTGAAATAATGCAAGGTTTTGCGCCAGACCTGTTTCTACCATAATATTTTAGGGAATTTGAATTTTTGGCTTTTAATATACTCTGCTTTTATGATATAATATGTCGGTCGGAGGGCGAATTTTTTATTACGATTTGTGCTGCATGACCAAGGGTGACCTTAAGGCGGCTGTGGTGCGAATTATGTGTATATTATATATTTAGGTACTATAGTTATTTTCAGGAGGTCATTATGGAATTCTTTGAAGTAGTAAATAAACGATACAGTGCAAGAAAGTTTGAGGAAAAGCAGATTCCTGAGGAGGATATAAAGAAGCTGATTGAGGCGGCAAGCAAGGCTCCTTCAGCAAAAAACGCACAGAACTGGCACTTCGTAGTTATTCAGGACAAGGCTATTATCGAAAAGATGGGTCAGGCTGTTGACGCTAAAAACGAAAAGATTGCCAAGGGGCTCGAGCCGGAAAAGGGCGAAAAGTTTTTAAAGTTTTCGAGGTTTTCAACCTTTTTCAGAAACGCTCCTACAGTAATCGCAATATATGCAAAGGAATATATTCCTGAAGGTCTTAAGGAAGTTATTGCTTCAGGCATGCCTCAGGAGGATCAGGACAGAATGTGGTACGCAAATCCGGGCATACAGAACATAGGCTCTGCGGTAGAAAACATCGTGCTGGGCGCTTATGCTCTGGGCTACGGCTGCTGCTGGATGACAAGCGCGAACCCTGCTCTGCTTGAGCTTGAAGAGGTAATACCTTTCAACAGAGAAAAGCATAAGCTCGTGGCAATGCTCCCTATCGGTATTCCGACAGGCGAACCAAAGAGCCCTGCTAAGCTTCCTGTTGAAGAAATCATGACTATGATCAAATAATAACCCGCGGACCGGCCTCAGAGCCGGTTTGCTTTATGGAGAGAAAATATGGCGTTATACGGGATAGCAGACCTGCACCTTTCATTCTCTGTTGATAAGCCGATGGATATTTACGGCCCCGCCTGGGAAAACCATGCCGAACGTGTGGCCGAGGCGTGGAGGAGAGATATAAAGGAAGAGGATACCATTGTGGTGGCGGGAGATATTTCCTGGGGGCTGAAGCTGGCGGAAGCTGAGACAGACCTCAGGTGGATTGACGACCTGCCGGGCACAAAGGTTTTTATCAAGGGCAACCATGACCCCTGGTGGACCTCTGTCTCCAAGCTGAGCAGGCTTTCGGAGACTATGCACTTTCTGCAGAACGATTTTTTTGAATATGAGGGCAGGGCAATCTGTGGAAGCCGCGGATGGCTGTGTCCGGGGAGCAGCGACTACAAGGCGCATGACGAAAAGATTTACCTCAGGGAGCAGCTCAGACTGAGGGCTTCTCTGAAGGCAGCGCGTGAACAGGGCTTTGAAGAGCTAATAGGCTTTATGCACTATCCGCCTACCAATGAAAAGCGGGAGGCTTCGGGCTTTACCGATATTTTTGAGGAGTTTGGCCTGAAAAATGTATATTACGGTCACCTGCATGGCGACAATAAGGAGATAGGCAAGGATTTTTCTATCGGAGGAATAACCTACTCGCTGATTTCCTGCGATTTTTTGGACTGTGTGCCTAAGAAGATACTGTAGCGGATGATTGGGCTTTGAGTTGAGAGGTATGGAGATTTTTTAGAATGAAGCTGTGCTGAAGGCACAAGGGGGTAAATTATGAAAAGAGCGATACTAATTGTACTGGACAGTCTTGGTGTCGGGCAGATGCCTGACGGACCGGCTTTTGGAGATAATAATGTTGATACGGCAGGCCATATCGCTGGAAAAATGGGTGGTCTTAAGATAGACAATCTGAGGAGGCTGGGCTTTGGAAATATCGACGGGGCGAGTCCGGCCATAGGAAGGGTTGATAGACCGGAGGCGACCTATGGCAGGGCGAAGGAGCTTTCCAATGGAAAGGACACTATAACGGGTCACTGGGAGATAGCCGGCATAGTGACTAAGGAGCCGTTTATTACCTATAACGGACCTTTTCCGGAGGAGTTTATTAAGAAGCTTGAAGCGGAGACAGGCACCGAGGTTATCGGGAATTATTCCGAGTCGGGAACGGTTATTCTCGAGGCCTTGGGAGAGGAGCATATTGCAACCGGAAAGCCTATTGTATATACTTCGGCAGACAGCGTTTTTCAGATCGCTGCTCATGAGGAGGTTATTCCGCCAGAGAAGCTTTACGAGATTTGCAAGGCGGCAAGGAGACTGCTCGTAGGCGAGTGGCAGGTTGCAAGGGTTATTGCAAGACCCTTTATCGGTAAAAAGGGCAGCTTTACACGTACGCCTAACCGCAGGGATTTTGCGGTGTCACCGACATCGACTACTGTGCTTGATGATGTAAAGGCTGCGGGGCAGACTGTCTGGGCTGTAGGCAAGATTGAGGATATTTTTAACAGGTGCGGGGTTACCGATGCGGTTCATACCGAGGATAATGAGGACGGTGTGAACAGGACTCTTGAAATAATGAAGAAGGATTTCGGCGGGCTGGTATTTACAAATCTTGTTGATTTTGATATGAAGTATGGGCACAGGCGAGATGTTGAGGGCTATGGTCATGCGATTGAGGCCTTTGACAGGCGGCTGCCGGAGCTGCTTGCGGCTATGAGGTCGGAGGATGTGCTGATTTTATGTGCTGACCACGGCAATGATCCGACGTATATCGGATGGAATCATACGAGGGAGTATGTGCCGATTATTGCGGTTGGGGCTCCGTTTGAAGCAGGAAGAAACCTCGGGACGCGCGAGGGTTTCTGCGATATCGGCGCTACAATTGCAGATTGGCTTGAGGTGGAATATAGCGGCGCCGGAGAGTCGATTATAGAGTGAGCGCAGCACAAAATCACAACGACGCTCAGCGCCGAGAATATGGAGATACTATGATTAATATTATAAGGAAAAAACGCGACGGCGGTAAGCTGAGCCGTCAGGATATTGAAAGGTTTGTGGCTGGTATAGTAGACGGCACTATTCCGGACTATCAGGCTTCGGCGCTGCTGATGGCTATTTATTTTTCCGGCCTGGACAAGGAGGAGGCATTTCTCCTGACAGACGCAATGAAGAGGTCGGGAGACGTGGCAGACCTGTCAGCTATTAACGGCATAAAGGTCGATAAGCACAGCACCGGCGGTGTGGGCGACTCAACCACAATGGTAGTGGGGCCTCTGTGCGCGGCAAACGGCGTACCTGTTGCTAAGATGTCGGGGAGAGGACTGGGCTTCACCGGCGGGACCATAGATAAGCTTGAGTCCATTCCGGGCTTCAAAACAACCCTTTCAAGCGAGGAGTTTAAAAACATAGTAAACACAGTGGGACTTTCTGTTATCGGGCAGAGCGAGCACATCGCGGCAGCGGATAAAAAGCTTTATGCACTGAGAGACGTTACTGCTACAATAGAGAATATAGGGCTGATTACTTCAAGCATTATGAGCAAAAAGCTCGCTTCTGGCAGCGACGCTATAGTTCTGGACGTAAAGTTCGGCAGCGGAGCCTTCATGAAGACAAAGGAAGATGCGAGGGAGCTGGCAGAGTGGATGGTTGAAATCGGCAAAATGTCCGGCAAAAAAACCGCAGCCTTCATCACGGATATGACGGAGCCTTTGGGCAATAACGTAGGAAATACGCTTGAGGTTATTGGCGCAATAGAGGTGCTTAAGGGCAAGGGTGCGGAAAGGCTGAGAGAGCTTTCCATCAATCTGGCAGGATATATGATATTTGCGGGCGGCAAGGCGTCTGACTTTGAAGAAGGTAAGGCCATGGCGAAGAAGTCCATTGAGGACGGCAGCGGCCTCGCAAAATTCAGAGAGTTTGTGGCCGCTCAGGGAGGAAATCCAGAGGTTACGGAGGATTACAGTCTCTTCCCTCAGGCAAAGCAGAACAGAGAGCTGTCTATAAAAAAGGCCGGCTATGTTACCTCTATCAACGCGGAAGAGGTTGGCAGAGCAGCACAGCTTGCGGGGGCGGGCAGAGCAAAAAAGGAAGACTCCATCGACCCTGCAGCCGGAATTGTCCTTCACAAGAAGGTTGGAGACTATGTGGAGTCTGGAGAGCCGCTGGCAACCATATATGCGGACACAGATCTTCAGATGTCTCAGGCGCTTATCGCAATGATGGGAGCGTTTAATATTGAAGAAGCTGCGCCGGAAGAAACAGCTCTCGTTTTGGACGTTATTGGGGAGTAAAGAAGTAATATGAAATGCGATTTACATACACATTCAATATTTTCGGACGGGACCTGCAGCCCGGAGGAAATAATAAGGCTTGCAGAGGAAGCAGGGCTGGATGCGGTTGCACTTACCGACCATAACACCTTTGACGGTCTGCCGAGGTTTATGGCCGCGGGAGAAAAGTCTATGGTCAGGACCGTGCCGGGAATAGAAATTTCCACCAACTGGATTCACCCGGAAACAGATGAGGTCCATGAAATCCATGTGGTTGGGCTGGAAATTCCGGTCGAAGGAAGCGAGGAGCTGGTTGGGGTTCTCGACGCGTATAGAAGACGTAAGGCGGAAAGCAACGAAAATCTTGCGAGACGTCTGGCTATGGCAGGCATAGAAATCGACCTCGAGGAGATAAAAAAGAGCACTCCGGCCGAAAATATCAACCGTGCATTTTTTGCCGAAGAAATAGTGAAGCAGGGCTTTGCAAAGACCATGCAGGAAGCCTTCAGAATATATCTTGAGCCGGGCGGAGATTTTTATGAGCCGCCTACAAGAATGAGCGTACAGGAGGCTGTCGATGCGATAATTGCCTCGGGAGGGCACCCGATTTTTGCTCACCCTATGCTCACCTTTAAAGACGACGCTGACGTGAGGCTGGTCTTAGACGAGGTTTCTGGCTTTGAGGGAATAGAGGTTTTTTATCCGGCACATACAGTGGACGCTTCGCATGCAGTCAAGCTTATTGCGGAGGACTATGGTCTTAGGAAAAGCGGCGGAAGCGATTTCCATGGCGAGAGAAAAAAGCATATTCGGCTGGGCGATGCCTTTGTCACAATATAGCGCTCAATGCAGCGCATGACGGAGCTGACGCCTCAGCACAGAATAATCGTTGGCTGATGGAACTGAGTTTTGGCTGACAGTTTTGGCTGGAGGTCAAATGTATATAATCGCTGGCTGAGGGGGTTCTTAATTTACCCTTGAATGGCTGCGGTTTCTGATATATAATAGTAAGGTATTTCGTAATTAATGGAGGTGTATTATAGATGAAAAAGCCAAATCTTGCAATTGTTGGAGCAACAGGTCTTGTTGGCTCAACTTTCTTAAAGGTTCTGGAAGAAAAGGATTTCCCGTTTGAAAATCTTTACCTCATGGCGTCAAAAAAATCAGCGGGAAAAACAGTTACATTTAAAGGTAAGGACTATGTTGTTGAAGAGCTCAACGAACACTCCTTCGATAAGGATATAGATATTGCGTTGTTCTCGGCAGGCGGAGATACAAGTAAAAAATTCGCTCCTATCGCTGCAGCACACGGAGTTACAGTAGTAGATAACTCAAGCGCATGGAGAATGGACCCTGAGGTTCCGCT
>DCGW01000046.1 GCA_002315335.1 Firmicutes bacterium UBA1768
ACGGGTTATTTACCGGTTACGTTTTTTTGAATAACCGAAATGATTATTCCTTCCTAAGCCGATAATACAATATGAGCTGAAATAAATCAATATATTTTCCATTTTTGCTATAAATAATTTCAATTTTGGGAAATGATGACAGACTTATAAGGTTGGGTAAGCGTGGTTTGTACAGATAACCGCGTGTGCTCAAAAATCGCATATGCCTTGACTAAATTCGGGGGGGTAGGGTATAATTTGATCATCAGAAAGAAATACCTCAATACACGTTTTGATTGAGTTATTATGAAAGTGAGGAAAAATTATGAAAAAACTTATATGCGTATTACTGATTGTTGTATCAATTTTTGCTTTGTCTGCTTGCAGTGTGACAATTCCTGTATCAACAACCTCAAATAATGTTGGTAGTAAGGTTGGAGTAGCTGCTTTTTCAATTATTGATTCCCTTTCGCCTGATTTTGGAAAAATAGACTTGGGGATTAATACGGCGGCTAAGAATGGTGGCATTAGAAAGATATCTCATGTAGATTTCCAAATATCTGTCTTAGATAATTTCCCCAATAATAATAGCGGAAGTGACTTTAGATTGCTTAAATTCGGAACTATAGTATATGGTGAATAATCATATCTTGATAGAAAAAATCAAAACTAATTTTGTGACTCAACTAAATAAAGAGATTGTGTGGGAAGTCGGAATCAGGCTTTCCACACTGTTTTTTTGCATTACATATTTTGGTTTACAATATCACAACATAAGATAAGCCTTTTCAAACACTAAAGAAGAGTTCCTGTCTTGAATGGATTTTATCCTTACCGAAAGACTATAATTGGAAAAAATACTTTCGTATTTTGGGGGCTTATGGTAGAATAGTCAGGAAATCGAGTCTTAAACGGAGGAGAAATGTATAATGGAAAATAATGCTTTTATAAAGATTTTATTGGGGCTTCAGGCTGTACTAATAATTGCTGTTCTGGTGGTTACAATTATTTCATTAGACAGTAGCCCGGTAACAGGCATTTGCAGCATAGTAACAATAGCATTTGTCATTATGTACGGATTATTCTTGTATAAAAAGCCTCATGGAAATTTGCTAAAGTATGCTATGCTTTTGTTCGCATTCTCTATGATTTTTTCTACCGCGATGAACACTTACAACACAGTATTTATGGATCTTATCAAATTAATCTGTGCGGGTGCTCTTTGCTATACTTCCGGCCGACTTGACAGAGTGGAACAAAACAAATATATTTTTGCCGGAATAGGCATATTATTGATTATTTACTGGGCAATATATGTATTTTCTGGCGTGAGCTGGTTTGTATTCTTCAGAAGAGGCAGCAATATCATCATTTTCGTGACTTTGTCGCTGGCATATTTCCTTCGTTATAAGCAACATAAGGAAGCAGGCATTATGGATTACAGGACAAAATAAAACGCTGGCCTTGCTTAGGTGAGTGAAAAACAATATTTTACAGTCCAAAGTTAAGCCTATTGAAATAATAATGCTTAAGTGATAGTATATGAACGAAAAAGTTGCTATGGAGGGAGAAACAATGAAAAAAGTTGAAATATCTAAATTGAGAAAACTTGAAGCCGGAATAATATTGGTGACAACCGAATTAAGTGCACCAAAGCCTTCATCGAGTGATAGGAATAATTGGTTTGCAGCAAGTGTAGTATTTGGTTTATGTGCTGCAGGTGGTTTTATTGCATTATTCGCTGTTAAGTCTTTTTTCAATAACAATAGATTGATGGACATCGATTCTATGTTTGAAGGGTTGGGTGCAAAGGTCGCTTAAGTGAGATAAGTAGTGCATTAACCTAACTAAAATGTTTCTATTATTGAATAATAATTACCCGGAAAGGATTGACATGAAGATTAACAAGATCTATGCGGTGTACTGGAGTGCATCCGGAAACACAAAGAAGATAGCTGAAAAGGTGGCAGAGGGTTTTGCCGCAATTACTGGCTGTCCAAAAGAAACTATAGACTTTACTCTGCCTGCAGCAAGGGAGAAGAATTACGAATTCAAGGAAGGGGATTTGGTAGTATTCGGAACTCCGACATACGCAGGAAAGACTCCAAACAAGGTGCTGCCGTATCTTAAAAGCGGCTTTGTTGGTGGGGGAGCGCTCGCAGTACCTGTTGTTACTTTCGGTAACAGAAGCTTTGACAACTCACTCGCTGAGCTCGCTGCCGTACTCGAAGCGGACGGCTTTCATACAATAGCGGGCGGAGCCTTCGCCTGCAGACATGCGTTTTCCGACAAGCTTGCTGACGGAAGACCTTCAGCCGAAGACCTTGCGGAGTGCGAGCTTCTGGCAGAAAAAGCATATAACAAAATTAAGGACTTAGACGTTGCTCCTGAACCTATAAAGGTTGATGGAGATGCTGATGCCCCTTATTATGTACCTAAGGGGACTGATGGTCAGCCGGCCAAATTCTTAAAAGCTACAGTAAGGACCGACGAAGAAATTTGTTCTGGCTGCGGCGACTGCGTTGAGCTGTGTCCGATGGGTTCGATTGACCCTATGGATGTCACTAAGCATATAGGCCCATGCATTAAGTGTCAGGCCTGTGTAAGAGGCTGCCCGACAGGAGCAAAGTATTTCGATGATGCGGCCTTCATTTCTCATGTTGCTATGCTCGAAATGAATTTCACTGACAGAAAAGAAAACACACTGTTCGTTTAGATGGAACGCTTTCTCATTTGAAGATTATTCATCATTTTAAGTACAATAATACCGACCACAATTTCCGTAGTAAGCGGTTTTGCGGTCGGTATATTTTTCTTTTCGGCAGGCTTCCGGCAATGTAAATCCGGTAGGTTTATTATGGCAGCATAAACCTGGCACGTTTATTCAGTCATTGTAAATCCGGTAGTTCTAATCAGGAAGTGCAAACCCGGTACTTTTATTCCGGCTTACTTGGTAATTATTTAATTAGCAAACCTTTCTCACCACTCCTGTATAGTTGTTTGCAATATAGATATTACCCGTTGAATTTACAAATTCATAGCTGCTGAAAACGTACTTGTGCAGCTGCTTTAATTTTGAGCCGTCGTAGGTGAAGAAGCCGTCGTTTACAGGCGAAATGCTAAGGTATGCTTCGCTGTCCTGTGCTGAAACAGGAGTGTATGACTTCATGTTCTTTGCTTCAGGAGCCCAGATGCATTTGAGATATGCCTTGCTGTTTGCAACACCTATCAAAGAAATGCTGTGGTAGTCTGCAAAGCTCTTGTTTTCATTAAGGTTTTCAACCTTACCGCTGCTGTCAACCTTCAATAATGTGGAAAAGTTGTAAACACTTCCTCTGTAGCCGCTGTATTCACTGACTTCAAAATATGTGTACTTGCCGGCCTTGCCCACATTCATTACACGTGAGTTCTTTGTAACGAGCTTATATTTTGTGCCCTGCTTTATGAAGGTATAAACATCGAACGGCGTATAAGGCACTGGAACGTTTAATTGATAATAAGCATATATTGTCAAATAAGTTACACCGTTTGATGTGATTTCCGAACCTGAAAGCTCATAGTCATTTGCCTTTGCTTTGCCTGAAGCAAGTGAATCGAATTCACAGAGAAGGTTTTTACCATAGTAAATGGACTTGTCCTTGAGCGAAAGGTTCTGGCTGATATCCTTGGTTACTTCCTTTGGTGCTGAAAGCTCCTTTTTCTTATCTTCGGTTATCGTAGAGGTCTTTGTTTCTCCTGTTTTATAATCTAAATAGTAAAGCTTGCTGTCAAAATAACCGTTCGTTGTTTTCTGGTAATAAATTCCATTTTTATCAACGGAAGGTGTCTCTATCGATGACATATATGCCGGCTGAGTATTTACTGTTAATAACCATTTTTTGAAATCAATAGTCCAGCCAAACATATCATGGGTGTAGGCCCAGGTCATAGGAAAGTAGGTTACGCCTCTGAAGTTGAGTAGAGGATATGTCTTGTCAACTGGTGCGAGGTCGCCGTCAATGTATACTGGGTAGGTGACTACTGAGGCAGTCATTTTAAAGGTGTTCCAATAACCCTTTTGAAGAGGATATACCTGAAAGCCCGGTTTGTCCTGTGTAGGCTTTGAACAGATGTATAGGCCTTCTTTGTCAACCCATTCCGTTGTCAGATCCATCGCCCTGCAATAGTTGTAGGTCATAGGAAAATATGTAATATCCTTGTAGGACAAAAGCGGGTACTGTGATAAAGAATAGTAAATTGTACTGTTGTTGATTACGCATTTGTACCCCGGAAGTGAAACCGTGACATCGTTAGCCGCAGATGAAGCTAACGGAAAGGCTAAAATGCCTATTACAATTAATAAAGCAATAATGTATTTTTTCATAATCTCCCTTGTATGCACTCAGGCATACGTTCCTCCTTCTTCTATTGGTTTAAAACCACTAACGCCCCTCATATGTATAAGCGACTATATGAAGATGCGTTTGTTTATTAAGTTTAACAGTATTATAGGTATAGTGGTACCCTTTGTCAATTGGAATAGTGAGGGTGATGAAAAAGGACGGCGTAACAGGAAATGGCACAGATTTTTGCTTTTTTTGGCAAAAATCTGTGCCAACCTCTTAAAAATCTATAGATTTAAGGAATAGTTGAAGGAGATAACTTCCAATATTTTCCAATTCATGTGGTTCGGAGCTGAATATTAGGGTGAAAAGGGTTGAATAATAACGAAAAGCATGTGATCAATAGATTTTTTGCACAGATTTTTGTTGTTTTTATCAAAAATCTGTGCCATTTTGAAAAACACCAGTTTTAAGGAATAGTTGTTTTCTCTGTTGGGTGCCAGTTGTAAATGAATTTAGGCTCGGGTTCGGACGCGCGTCCGGGGTGGAAGTGCAGGGCACTGGCTTAAGTGCTCAGGTGCAGGACTAAGATACAAGGGAGCAGGTGCAGGGCGCAGGTTGAAGGGGCAGGTTGAAGGGAGTAGGCTGAAGTGCGCAGGTTGAAGGGAGTAGGCTGAAGTGCGCAGGTGCAGGACTAAGGTACAAAGGCACAGGTGCATGACGTAGGCGCAGGGCACAAATAATTATTTGATATATAATTTTCCTAATGACTTTTCATGGATTTTGTTGTACTATAGAAATAGTTTCATATGCTTGTTCTGAAACGAAAAACAATTGGCGTAATTTACAAAGAGGTATGGATATGAAATTCAAAAAGACTATAAGTATTATTCTGGCACTGGCGCTTGTGCTTCAATGCTTTACGTTTATCACATTCGGAGGACAGCAGAAAACGAAGGTTTACACTGCAATAGGAGACAGCACTTCTGTTGGTTATCATCCTGAGCTTGGAGCGGCTGCCTTCAACGATCTTTCGCTATACATGAATAATCCGAATAAGTTCTGCTATCCAAAGCTGTTAGCTGACAGGATGGGCTATAAGGTGAACGATATCGGTATTTGCGGACTCAATTCCGACAATCTTAAAAAGATAATGACTGACCCGGAAGTACAGTTTGCTCTGCAGACGGAAACCATTAGCGGTGGTTTGGCTAATGCAAATTTAAACGAGCTGATTTTCTGCAAATATCCTAATGAAAAGAATCGTTATTATGATGCGATAAAAGAAGCTGACCTGTTAACCTTAAATATCGGCTCTAACGACCTTTTAAAAACACCTCTTGCGTCGAGGTTTATGAAAATTGCCATTAAGCTTATGAAGAGTACTGGCACAAAAGAGCTCGATGAGGAAACCTTGAATAGTATTGTATCATTTATGAAGGATGCCTTTGATAAGGACCTGTTTGCTCCGATTGTTGAGGAATATAAGGCCAACTATGATGTGATTTTCCATGAGGTTTTTAAAATGAAGAAACCTGGTGCGAAGCTCGTTCTTGTTGGGTGCTACAATCCATTCAGTAAGGAAAACCTTTCGGACCGGGTTCACAATGCTATTGACACAGGTGAAATCTGGGCACATATGGGCGGAAATATCAATGATTTCAAGAATATCATTAGCTCGGTTATTGCGAAGCTTCCTGAAAACCAAAAAGAGGGCTTACAGACCTACCTTGATACAGAGGTAAAGGCTGTTGAAACTGAGATGGCCGAAGCAGAAGAAAATGGTGAGGGTGAAGCAGTAAAACCAGCTTCAACGCTTACATCATTAATGTCATATAGAGGCTTAACCAGCGACCTTATATATGTGTTAGCAGTTGCAATCTTAGGCGATAGAGTTCAGGAATTTATCGATGATATCAATGAAGTGGCGAAGGGCTATGCAAAGAAGTATGCTTTATTTGGTGTAGAGTATGTAGATGTGCCTGGCTGCACAGTGCCTCTTAATGCTGTTGATATGCACCCTGATAATGATGGACACAATTACATTGCTGACCGAATATTCGATACTGTTACTAAGTCGAAGCTGATAAAAACCTATGAAGTTGAGGCAAAGGTGAAGGGCTTCGGAGGAGTAATTTCGGACTGTGGTAAAACGAATTACCTGCCAGGCTATAGCGTTGACTACACAATCACACCTTTAAATAACTTTAAAATCAATAAGGTGTATGTAAACGGCAAGCAGGTTGAGGTTGCTATTGATGAAAATGGTGTGGGGACCTATCATTTTGAAAGCATTAAGGGTAATAAGACAATAACTGCAACCTTTAAGTATGCAGGAAATGGGAACGTTGCCAAGTTCCTCAAATTCCATAAGGAAGAAAGTGAATCGGGTGGAAGTGATGAAGAATAATACAAGACTATATGTTGCCATAGTAACCCTTTTTATGGCAGCGGTGCTGTGCATTGACGTTATTGAGCTATTCACACCGGAAAATAAAATTTCTGTTTCATTTTCAATTGTTGGTGCCATATTAGCTCTTTATTATGGGGTTATCGGATACAAGAAGCCAAATGGAAATATGATGAAGGTTCTTTTTGTGGCGTATGGTTCGGCAATAGGAGCCTATGCTATCTTTAGAGCCGGGAAATATGTACCTACTGCATATTTATACTTCATATGTTCGGTGATTATTGTGTATATTTCTGGAAGGCTTGACAAAATTAAGAAAAACACCTATCTTATCATAGTTGCTTTTGTTGCTGTGCTTCTTGGATACATCCTGAAGTGCGGAGTAAGAGGGGATGGAATTCTGACTGCAATAAGATTGGCGGATGAGGTATATATTCTTATTGCATTGTATGCATTTTATTTTCTTCGCTATAAGGAACACAAAGCTGCTGGGCTGGTGGATACGTTGTGATAACTGTATTACGTGAATTGTATATCATGATAAGGCAAATTCCTTCTTGCATGAATTCTATTAGGAGAGTGTCTTTCCTGTTATTGGATGAAACGTTTGCCTTAGATAAGTGTAAATAAGGTTAAAAATGGAGCTATTGACTAATCGTTAATAGCTCCTTAATAATACTTAGCCTTTTTGTAATAGTAACAAATTGTAATTGGGATTTTTATTGACACTGAAGATAGCAAACATTATAATATTAAGGTGTTTTGACGCGGGGCATTAGCTCAGTTGGATAGAGTCGCTGACTTCGAATCAGTCGGTCGGGGGTTCGAGTCCCTCATGCCTCGCCATAACAAAAATGCCCCTTTTGGGGCATTTTTGTTATGCCAAATAAAGAGGGACTCGAACCCGAGAGGGCGTGACGGTCCGGTGGAGCGTCACGGGGTGAACGAAGGGGAGCAAAAAGCGAACCCGATTAAACCTATTCAGACGTGCTATTTTGAACCCAACCAATTCTTAATGTAGCCTAAAAGTGTGTATCCACCTGATGTAT
>DCGW01000083.1 GCA_002315335.1 Firmicutes bacterium UBA1768
GGTATGGTTGGTTATTATCTCAAGGCTATTGAGGAGCTGCCTAAGATTAAGCCCTTTGAGGTTACACTTACCTATGATGGGCAGACAGTAAAGAATAATATATACATGATGCTTATCATGAACGGCAATACGGCGGGTGGCTTTAAGCTCATCGCGCCTAAGGCTTCAATAAGTGACGGCAAGCTTGACATTGTGGTGTTCAAGGAATGCCCTGTTTTAGAGCTGCCGGCTCTTATAAGGGGCGTTCTGAAGAGAGATCATATAGAGAGTCCTTATGTTGACTATATTAGAACAGAGGCAATAAAAATAGAGTCCGAGGTTAATACTGTGACAGATATTGATGGAGATCCGGGTCCTAACCTTCCGCTTGATGTGGGGATTTTGCCTCAGCGACTCAGGGTTTGTGTTCCTACTGCAATAAGGTAAGACGGATGAAAGATACATATTTAAAAGGCGCAATAATGGCAGGGCTTGGCGGCCTGCTTTGGGCAGTTTCAGGTACCTTTGGGCAGTTTCTCTTTACTCAAAGGGGGTTTGATGCTTACTGGCTTGTTTCGACAAGAATGCTATTTGGCGGCGCAATAATGATGGTAATGTGCCTCATAAAGTACGGGAAGGGAATGTTCGATATCTGGAAGGACGTTCAAACCCGTTACGAAATTGTACTATATGCAATATTCTGTATGGCAGGGGTTCAGCTTACATACTTCCTGAGCATACAGTTTTCCAACGCGGCAACTGGAACAATTATTCAGTACACTGGGTCTGCAATGGTAGTGGTCTGGATCACCTTCAGGTCTAAGCGTATGCCTCATACCTATGAGGCATTGGCTGTTGTCTGTGCATTAATAGGTATAATGATGATTTCAACTCACGGAAAACCGGGTACCCTTATGTTTTCAAAATGGGCGCTTATTGTAGGGCTTATGTCTGCCGCAATGATGGCTGCCTATTCAATACAGCCAAAACGAATGTTAAGAAAACACGGTACACTTAAGGTTAATGCCTGGGGTGTTTTCTTAGGGGCGATAATAATGATGTTCATTAGACGACCCTGGGACCTTGGCGGAGGAACCCTTGACAAATACGCAATATTAGCGACTCTTGGGGTAATAATATTGGGAACTGTTCTATCCTTCTTCTGCTATATGGAAGGTGTAAGAATTATCGGCTCGACCCACTCGGTGTTATATGCTACTATAGAGCCGCTTTCATCGGCAATAATTACTATAGTATGGTTTAAAATACCGTTCGGAATTATTGACTGGATTGGAGCACTGCTGATTATATCTACAGTATTCCTGATTTCAAAGGCGCCAAACGATGATGGGGCAGAGCGTAAGGTACGGCAAAAACCACCAAAAAAAATTACTTGATGGAATAAAATTGCCTATACAATTCGAGTTATCTGTGCTAAAATGGAAAAGATTAATACTAAAAAATAAAATAAGGAGGTCAATATGGTAAGATTTCATTATCCACCGACTTTTGACGAGTCAATCGAAAATGTAGCGAAGGCTATTCGCGAAGGTAACACATGCGGCGACGGAGACTTTACATTTAAATGTAAGGAATGGATAGAAAAGAAAATCGGAGTTTGCGGAGCATATCTCGTATCATCAGGTTCAGATGCTCTTGAACACGCTGCAATGCTGGCTGTAGAACCGGGCGATGAAATCATCGTACCTTCATTTACATTTGTAACATCAGCAAGTTCATTTGCAAGACAGGGTGCTACACCTGTATTTGTTGATATCAGACCTGACACAATGAACATAGATGAAAATCTTATTGAAGATGCAATCACACCTAAGACTAAGGCTATCGTTCCTGTTCACTATGCAGGTGTTGGCTGCGAAATGGACAAGATCATGGAGATTGCAAAGAAACACAACCTCTTGGTAATCGAAGACGCTGCTCAGGCTGTAATGTCAAAGTATAAGGACAAGTACCTCGGCTCAATCGGTGACATCGGATGCTTCTCCTTCCATGAAACAAAGAACTACAGCATGGGTGAAGGCGGCGCTACTCTCATCAGAGACGACGAAGAACTCTCAGATTTAGCTGAAAGAAAGAGAGAAAGTGGTACAAACAGAAGAAGATATATCAGAGGCGAACTCGACAAGTACACATGGGAATTCCTCGGTTCTTCATTCCTGGCAAGTGAACTCAGCGCAGCTTACCTGCTTCCACAGCTCGAAAAGGCTGATCTTATCAATGAAAACAGAAACCACTACTTCAACATGTACATGGAAATGATGGCTGACTTAGCTAAGGAAGGCATCGTTGAGCTTCCTACAATTCCTGATACATGCTCTTACAATGCTCATATGTTCTATTTCAAGTGTAAGGATATCGATGTAAGAACAGAATATATCAGATACATGATGGAAGACAAGCAGATCAAGGTTATGTCACACTACATTCCTCTCCACGACACAAACGGCGGCAGAAAGTATGCACGTTTCCACGGAGAAGACAAGTGGACAACAAAGGAAAGCGAAAGACTCGTAAGACTCCCTCTCTTCTATGATATGGGAGACGACCTCGTAGAAAGAATCGTTCAGGAAACAAAGGCTTTCTTCTTAAAGTAGTTTCATAGCTGCTGTGGTAAACTGAGCTTTGATAGATTGTTCAACTCATTATAACGACGAAAAAACCCATATTGTCGGGGACTGACATTATGGGTTTTTTGTATTTTATTAAGGTGCTGTTAATTGACTTTTAATTAAAAACAAAATATAGTCTTTTATATAAATAATATGGATATTATTGTGAGGTGTTATAGATTAAATTATGGATACAATATTAATTGTCGATGATGACGAGGTCGTGATTTCCGGCCTGAAAAAAGTTGCAAAGGCCAGTGGTTTAATGGCAGAAGCAGTCACTAACGGATCTGATGCATTGGAAATACTGAGCAGACGCTCCTATGATTTAATCCTGATGGACATAAACATGACCGGAATTGATGGGTTTGAAACAGTTCAGGCTATCAGACATTGCGAGATCAATACTCCGATTATTTTTGTCAGTGGCCGGAAGGAAGACTTCGATACACTTTACGGTCTTGACATTGGTGCGGATGATTATGTCACAAAACCTTTCAACCCGGTAACGTTGGGTGCAAAGATGAAGGCGCTGATCCGCCGAAGTCGGAGCAGTGATGTAAATGCCGATCCTGTTCTGACAGCAGGCCCTTTTTCATATAATACAAGCTCCTTGCATTTTCTTAAAAACGACGAGGAAATTGTGCTGACTTCAAAGGAAAACGCCATAATGAGACTTTTTCTTGAAAATGTGAACCGTGTTTTTACAAAGGACATACTCTATGAAATGGTTTGGGGAAATACCTTTATTGATGACAACACAATTATGGTATATATCAATCGCCTTCGCCAAAAAATTGAGGATGAACCGTCTAATCCAAAGTATATTCAGACTGTGAGAGGGATTGGATACAGATTTTCAGTATGAGGTAACTCGAATGAAAAAGGAACTTATGTCTTTTAAAAAATTTCGAATATTAACCCTCGGAATCATGGTTTTTTTATTGGTTTTCGGTATCGGATTGGCATTTAATACAATGATGATGGCAAGAACGAGTATTTTTGAAGAGCACGATGAGCATCTGTATGATTTAGTCACATCAGTAGATCATAATACGTCATCGGTTCTGCAACGATGTGGTCTGGAGCTGGAAGCTATCACGCATAGCAATGCATTAATTGAAGCTGAGGAGTATTATGAGAAGACTGGCGATGCGGCTTCTCTCAAACAGTTCCTGTCAGAAACGGAACTTCTGACAACTGATTACGCAATGCGAATCATTGTTAGACAGGATCAGAATTTCCTTGTATCCAGTGATTACAAAGACCATCTGAATTATCGGCAGATGGATGAGAATGATGGGGATAGCTTCTGGATTATTCGGGACGAGGATACGGGGAATGATTATCTTGCTATATCGTGTCCGTCCAGTCAGAGCGAACTATCATATATAGTTCTGATTGATTTGGAACCGTTTTATCGGTGTATTGTAGTAGATACTATCTATGACGAGTACTGGACGGTTTTGTATGATACAGGCAGCGGTTTGGTGCTTCAAAACGACAATGACACTCCAAACTGCATCTTTTATTCCAAAGAGGAAATACGGGAACGAAATGACGGATTGACAAAATTATTAGAGCATCAAGAACAGAATATCGGAGGTGAAGACAGCTTTTATTACACCACGCAAGACGGTGTTAAGACGAGCAATCGAATGTCTGTTATCCCCAGCGCTCTTTCGGAAAATGGTAACTTTGCTATCAGTGTATCGGTTTATGATACGGCTCTGATTCAACCGACACAGCATCGTTTCATGTTGATGGTAATTGCGGCACTTATGATTGCGTTTGGTTCGGCAATGATTGTGTTTTTTTTACTTCACAGAGGAAGACGAGAGAAAGAACTTGCGGAAAGAAACGCAGCTTTGGAAAAAGAGAATGTGCTAACTACCAATCTGCTCCGCCAACAGGAGGAAATAACTCATCATCAGAAGTTGGAAACAATAGGAAAGTTGACGGCTGGTGTTGCGCATGAGTTTAACAATCTGCTGACACCAATCATGGTTGACAGTATGCTGATTATAGAAAATAAAGCTCTTGAAAACACGGATGCGTATGATTATGCAATCGAGATTTACGAAACATCCAGTCGTGCAAAACAACTTGTGTCAAAAATCTCAAACCTCTCAAGGAAAAACTCTGCTGATCAGATGCATCAGATTTTTCCTTCAGAGCTACTCGCAAGCACTATGACCGTATGTGCTTCTGCAATTCCTTCAAATGTTGTAATTGAAAATGACTTTCGCTCGGATTCAAAGATATTTGGTGATGAGGTTCAACTCGGAAATATGTTTTTAAATTTGGTGCTTAATGCAATTCAGGCCATGGAACCAGATGGGGGTGTGTTGACTTTGTCCATCCGGGACGAAGGTGACTTTGTAATACTTTCGGTTTCGGATACAGGAAAGGGAATTGACCCGAAAAACTTGTCTTTGATTTTTGAACCGTTTTTCACAACAAAAGAATCTGGCAAGGGAACTGGACTTGGCCTCGCTATTGTGCAACGTACCGTAAATAGCCACGGGGGAAAGATTATAGCCGAAAACAACTCCAGTGGTGGAGCAAACTTTATTGTAAAATTACCTATATACAAAGAAGACAACAATTAACTGGCAGCCGATTAAGTATCGGCTGCTTTGTGAAATTAAGGACATTTTAAGATTTCCTTCAATATGCATTTATCTATAAGGTATATGATAGGATAAACATATTTGGAAGGAGAACATCACCATGTGCGCATATATGCGAAAGCATAAGTTATTAGCTTTACTTCTTATAGTCACTACCATGCTGTCCATATTTTCTGTCCCTTCACTTGCGACAGAAGAGGGATACATTGATTCAATCAACGATGAGGATTGGGTAAAGGTATATGAGAAAAATATTCTAAATGATCCGTTGGGTGATAAGCAAACCGGCGGAAATTCAGTGTCGCAGGACATTGTCGGTGACGCGAATTATTCGTCTGTATTCTATTGTTTTACTGACGAACGTTTATCTTTCCGTATCCGTGTAAATGATATAGACGGCGGTACTTCTGACTCGGATTATCAGTTCAAGAATTTTGCATACATAGGAATGGATACGGATCTTGACGGCTGTATTAACCTGTTTTTGGGTGCATATACGCCACATTCTACTACCGGTCGTATAGCAATTTACGGAGTGGGTTCAAGTGCAAATTCAAGTCCTGCAACCACAATCATTACCAAGCCTATTCTGGCAAACCAGCCAAAGCGTGGAGATAATTTTTCAATAAAAAAAGCGACGGACGGGTCCCAATTTACCGGTACAGATGATTATTTTATTTCCTTCAGTATTAGTGTGGACGATATAAACAAGGCGCTTGGTGAAAGTAGTACATTTGATAAAGACACCATGTTCAGGTTTATTGTTGGAACAGCTTCTCAGGATAATTCGCTTAATCAGGACATTAATGGAGTTGATGGTGGCATCACTTCAGATTTGCCATGGTCAAGCTTAGGTGCATTTTCAGATGTTGCAAGTGCTGCTAAAGGTTTAGAACAGACTCACAAAATCACAGTTACGTTTGATGAAAATACTGGTGATAATATTCCTGATCCTCAAATTATTGTGGTTGATAAAGGCACAGGGATTGGAAAAATTCCTTCTGAATTAACAAAGAGGGGTGGATACTATTTTCAGGGGTTCAATACAGAAAGAGATGGGAGCGGTAATAAGGTCTCGGCTTCTTCCGCTTTTTCAGAAAACACTACTGTGTATGCGCAGTGGAGTAAAAATTCTGTAGTTGCTGTTACATTTAACCCGAACGGAGGTAATTTCTCGGGAAGTACGGATTCTATTACTGTTAATACAGTGGATGGTATAGTGGGAGAATTAGTACCGCAGAGTCCGACCAATGAGACTCATAATGCGACGCTTTTTTTGGGGTGGTATACTAATCCCGCAGACGATACCACATTATTTGATCCATTTTCAACTGTAACTGAAAATACTACAGTGTATGCAAAGTGGGGGCAGGATAATACCCCTAATAAGGCGGAATTCAGAACAAACGATGGCTCAATTGTTTATATGACTGTAATATGGAACGGCAATAAAGAACTTAAGATGATTAACCTGCCCGAACGAGCAAAACAGACTTTTTTGCTCGTTCGGGCAGGTTAATC
>DCGW01000085.1 GCA_002315335.1 Firmicutes bacterium UBA1768
TTGAGAATAGCGCGAAGCGCGACGATTGAGTAGCGAGCGCATTTTGAGATGGTGAGCGACGAGAGAGGAGCAGCGACAAAGCAATTCAGAAAAAAGACAAGCGAGAGGGTGACTGGCTGGGAAGATAAGAGGCTTGCCGTTAGAGAAAATCAAGAGTAGAAAGAAAGGTGGTTTTTCTATTCGGCAACAAATATGAAACAAAGAGGTCGCCCGCCAACACCGGGCTCGCGCCGGATTTTTATTTAGGTCAGTATAACCAGTTAAAACAACTATTCCTTAAAACTGTGTTTTTCAGAATTGCACAGATTTTTGATAAAAACAACAAAAATCTGTGCAAGAAATCTAAAGAACACATAATATCCGTACTTATTCAACCTTTTTTATCGACAATTTTGCTTCATGAAGGCAATTAATGGAAATATCTGGAAGGAAGCAGCTTCAACTATTCCTTAAATATATAGATTTTTCAGATGACTGCACAGATTTTTGCATAAAACAACAAAAATCTGTGCAATTTCACGTTACGTCTTCTCTTATTTATTTGCAAAATAATTTTTCAGAAATTCTATCATAAGCTTCATGCCCTTTGAAAAATAAGCACTGTTTTTCCACTGAAGAATTATATATCTCATTGTAGTGGTGCTAAGCTTTCGTAATACTATTTGCTCGTTGTTTATCAAAGGAGCCCAGGTTTTCTGCGGTATCAGAGCAACCCCGGCACCAATTGAAATCATTGAAAAAATAATCTCTCTCGTGTCTAACTCAAGCTCTACCTTAGGATAAAATCCACCTTTTTCACATAAAGAGTGAGTGAGTCTTGACAAAGGTGTATTACCCTGTAATGTAAGAAAAGTCTCATTTTTCAACATTTCAGGGCTTATTATTTTTTCTGTTGTCAAAGGATTATCTACAGACATTCCTATTAGACAGTCCTCCGTGAGAAGCGTCAGACTGCAGTCATTGTTAATTTCAAAATCTGAAGCGAAAACATAAAGGTCTGCTTCTGCTGACGTGTCTTTTATGTCTGCTTGATTGATAATGAGCTGAATATCAGGAAAGTTCTTCTTAAACTCTGTCACTATTCCTGGCAGCATACTGGTTGCTGCTCTATAAGACAGCTTAATATTCGATAATGACCCCATGTTGTCCTGAATAGCTTTATGTGCATCCGAAAGTGCGGCGAGTGCTGTTTCTGCGTAAATTCTGAATATTTTTCCGTTTTCCGAAAGAGTGATGCTGTTGTTATTTCTCGTAAACAGCTCCGTTCCAATCTCCTTTTCCAAGGCTTTAATCGTCTGCGATAGAGAAGGTTGCGAAATAAACAACTCCTTAGAAGCTTTGCTGATTTGTCCTATCTCACAAACCTTTAAAAAATATGTAAGTTGCAATGTATTCATCTCAAGCCTCCGAGACTGACCTTTATTAATTACTTAATAATAACCGAACTATGACTATAAGTAAATACCTATACACAAATAGGCTTTTTTATATTTGAATATTTATGAAAAATGAATTATACTTCAAGTATCGAAAGATTATTAACTATTAGAAGCGCTTTACGCAGCAAAAGGAAATCTCTATGGAAAGCTTTAACGACTTATACAATAGCATACAAACCGCGGTAGCAAATGACTATGAGTTTCTTGTTTCTCCAAAGGTTTCTCTACTTGAGCTGTCTGAAAATATGACTTGTCTTCTTACGGATGGAAATAATAAATATATCCTTCAGGTCAATAGACTCGGCTACAGAACGGACGCCCAGCTCGAAGGCGAATTTGCGTGGCTGCGGGAGCTTAACGAAGAAACCGGTTTAAAAACGGCAAGAGTTTTTACTGGGAATAACGGGAGAACTCGCCAGACCTTTGTTTCGCCTGAGGGCACGAGGTACAACTATAGCCTGCAAGAGTTTCTACCCGGCATAAAGCTCAGAGACCTGGACGAAAGCCGGATACTTCAACACCTTACCCTTGTGGGAGAAACTGCTGCAAGGCTCCACCTGCAAAGCATAAAAAGGTCTAAAACCTCAGAGCCAGTTGAAGCTTTCAAATGGGATATAGATGAAATAGTATCTCCAACGGCAAGGTGGGGATATTATAAGGATTATCCGGGACTGAATGATGAACAATGCTCTGTTCTGGCAAGAATGGAAGCTGTAATCAGAAATGAACTGGAAAAATATGGAAGAAGGTCCGACCGCTACGGCCTGATTCATGCAGACATTCACGCCAACAATATTCTCATAAATGACAATCAACTCGCAGTAATAGACTTTGACGATTGCGGATACGGCTGGTATCTCTACGATTTGGGCAGCGCAGTCAGCAAATTCTCTTATGGTCTGCATGATATGCTGCGATCTTTGGTTAGCGGATATGAAAGGCTTCGACCGCTGACAGAAGAGGATAAGCAAATTATCCCTGCGATGGTAATGCTGCGAAGACTCGCAAGACTCGGATGGCTTGCATCTCACAGCGAAAACGGAGTTCTTGAAAAAGAAGGCGATGACTATCTTGTAAGAACCTGTCAGCTTGCCGATGATTATCTGAGGTTTGCCTCAAAAGCACTAAATAAATGACTGTAAAATTTTGTATCATATAAAGGAGGTAAAAAATGGTTTATAAAACACTGCCTGACGTAAAGAAAGAAGAAATTCTCGACCTTAGTATGAAATATGTTAACCCTGGCAAAACACAGGAATGGATAGATCGGGAGATCAACATAGTTATGGGAAAGAGAGAAGGCTACTATTTCTGGGACATGGATGGCAGAAAGCTGCTCGACATCCACCTCAATGGGGGTGTTTTCAACCTTGGTCACAGAAATCCCGAAGTCATACAGGCTATGATTGATGCAACTCAGGACTTTGACATAGGAAACCACCACTTTGCCTCAACTGGTCGCGCGCTTTTAGCAAACGAGCTCAACAAGTTAACTCCCGAGGGGCTTTGCTATTCAGTATTCTCCTCAGGCGGCGGAGAAGCTGTAGAGGTTGCAATAAAGAGTGCTCGTTATGCAACTCAGAGAAGAAAGGTTGTTTCCATAAAAGGCTGCTACCACGGACACACAGGCTATGCACTTGCTGCCGGAGACTCTATGTACAAGGCTCCTTTCAGGGGCGAAGGCGACGCTGATTGTTTTGAGCAGGTACCTCTTAATGACCTTGATGCCATGGAAAAGGTGCTGAAAAAAGAAGATGTTGCAGCTGTAATTATCGAATCCATCCTTGCGACCTACGGCTTTATGATTCCGGAACCGGGATATCTTGCCGGAGTAAAAAAGCTCTGCGAAAAATACGGTGCCCTCTATATAGCCGACGAGGTTCAGACTGGCCTCATGAGAACTGGGAAAATGTGGAGCATAGAACATGAGGGCTTTATTCCTGACATGATAGTAACCGCAAAAGGCCTCGGAGGAGGAATATATCCGATTTCGGCAACCATAATGAACGAAAAGGCCGGCAAGTGGCTCAGAGAAATAGGACGACTTCACTGCTCAACAACAGGCGGCTCAGAAATAGGCTGCATGGTTGCAATGAAGGTTCTCGAGATAACCAACAGAGAATCAACCGTAAATACCATATTAAAGAACTCAGCAAGAATGAAGAGTTTTGCAGATTATATCAGAGATAAAACCGACGGCTTCTTAGCAGACTACACCCATAGAGGTGTAATTATGGGACTGAAATTCGACGTTGAGGATGCGGGAAAGACAATTACAAAGCCTCTCTTTGACGCAGGCGTCTGGGCTCATAACTCAAGGCTCAACCCAAGCTTCCTCCAGTTCAAGCTGGGTCTTTTGGCCGATGACAGCTATGTGGACGAGCTTTTTGAGAAGATGGAAGACGGAATCGAAAGAGCACGAAAGCTCAGATAGTATTGTAACCAGGCTTTTGCAAGCGATTTTCATCAGAACTGATTGCACCGACAGGGAATTCTCTTTGTC